>CAMWJQ010000278.1 GCA_947174615.1 uncultured Lachnospiraceae bacterium | reverse complement strand
GCATTTATGCTGGCGCAGGATCACAGAGAAGTGTCTCAGATGTCATTTGACAATCTGAAGCTTCATGCGACCTTTTTTCCGGCAATAGATGAATTTATGGGCAAGACGGATGTGGCAGCTGGGAAAAAGAAGGTTGCGATTTGTTTTCACGGTTATACGAGCAAGGGAATGTCTGATTATATCGGACTTTCAGATTACTATCTCAAGAGAGGTTATGCGATGCTGCTGCCTGATGCGAGGGCACATGGCGAGAGCGAGGGCGAGTATATCGGGTTTGGCTGTCTGGATAGGAAGGACGCGCTTGTCTGGATCAACTGGGTGATACAGGAGATTGGGGAGGACGTTGAGATTGTGCTGCACGGAACCTCTATGGGGGGCGCGACTGTTTTGATGACAAGCGGACTCGAATTGCCGGCACAGGTGAAGGGCATTGTCTCCGACTGCGGATTTACCTCGCCGAAGGAAGTTTTTACACATGTGTTAAATTCAATGTATCATCTTCCGGCATTTCCGGTGATTCAGGGAGCGGATCTCATAAACAAAAGGCTCGCGGGTTATGGTATGGACGAGTGCAATGCAAAGCGTGAGGTGGCGCGCGCAAAGGTTCCTATTTTGTTTATTCACGGTTCTAATGATACATTTGTTCCGGCGCGTATGTGTGATGAAATTTATGACTGCTGTGCGTCGCCCAAGAAAAAATTGATTGTGGAAGGCGCTGCCCATGCAGAGAGCTACTACAAAGACACGGAGAAATATGAGCAGGCGTTGAGCGAATTTTTTGAGGAAATTATGTAGAAAATCTTATTAAGAGTCATGCAGTTCCAGAAAAGGAGAAATGAATGAAAACAAGAAAAGGATATAAGACCTATCCATTGACGGCAGCACAGAAGTACCATTTTTATTATGCAGATTATTGTCCCGGCAAAGAGATTCTCAATGTTGGCAGCAGCCTTACGATCGAGTTTGAGCTGAATGTGGATGAGCTGCGCAAGGCAGTCTACAAGGCATATGAACGTTGTGAGTCCATGCGTGCAAGGCTTGTCTATGACGAGAAGGAGAAGCAGTGGTATCAGTATATCGTGGACAAGGAGGAGCGCGAGATTGAATATGTAGATTTTTCCGGAAAGTCCATGGAGGAGGCAGAAGCCGAGATGACGGCGTGGACGCGCGTGCCGTTTGGGCAGGACGAGCCGATGAACAAGGTTGTCATTATCAAGACGCCGGACGGATTTCAGGGTATGTACATTGTGGGCGACCACAGATTCCTTGACGCGCAGTCTCTGATTGGTTTTATGAAGGACGTCATAGAGCTGTACTGCAATGCGAATTTTGAGAACGTGCCATATCCGGCTGATATGCGTTCCTATGTGGAGCAGCTTGAGAAAGATTTCGCCTATGAGGCAGGAAGCAAGGCGGCAGCGCGGGATCGGGCGTATTTCCACAAAATGTTTGAGGCGCCGGAGCCAATCTACAATGGCATCGAGGGAAGGAAACGTCTGGACGACGCAAGACGCAGGATGAACAATCCAAATCTCAGGGCAGCCCCTACGGGTTCTGACAGCTTTGCAGCGGATATTGACATTTTCCATCTGGAAGGTGAACCGACAGAACGTTTGATGAAGTTCTGCGAGGAGCAGCATATTTCATTACAGTGTCTGCTCATCATGGGAATCCGCACGTATTTACAGAAGATGAACAGCTGTGACGACGTTTCTATGATGGTTGCATATGCGCGCAGGGCGACACTTCTTGAGAAGAAATCCGGCGGTACGCGCATTCACAGTTTTCCGTTCCGAACGATCATTTCCGAGGACAAGACCTTTTTGGAGGGGATTCTTGAAATCAGGGACAAGCAGAATGAAGTTTTCCGCTATGTGAATTTTGATCCGGTGGAGTGCATGAACTATAAGAGAGAGGTTTATAAAACACCTCTGGGGATGGGCTATGAGACAGTGGCGCTCACATATCAGCCAGCGACGCTGCGCGAAAAGGGACTGGTTGATTTAGGCAGTATCCGATACAAGACCAAGAGATACGGCAATGGATATTATGCAGATGGTCTCTACCTGACTGTGATGCATAGACCAGAGGATAACGGATTGGACTTTAGCTTTGAACATCAGGTAAATGCGTACAGCAGGGAGACGCTTGAGCTGTTTTATTACTATATGTGTAAGATCATGTTCAAGGGAATCGAAAATCCGAACTTGAAGATTGGCGCTGTGATAAAATTAATTTAATACAGGAATCCCCTCCGCTATGGTAAGCGGCGGAAAAGTTTGGTATACTAAAATTATCGTTATTAATTTAATAGGCTCTTGGAGTCTTAGGAACAGTTCAGAAATTACTTGTGACAAATACGCCGTATAAATGTTCAGCTGCAAAGAAGAAAATCGCAGGCATAGGAGTCAAAGGCATAAAGGGCAATGCCTCACGTCAAGATTTTCTGATGCCGCAGATGGACATTTAGACAAGTAATTGTCATGAGTAATATATGAACAGTTCCTTAAAGCGCCAGATGCTGCGGAAAGATTTCAAGAGGCTGTTCGAAAGGAAAGGCAGGGAGTCACAATGTTTGAAAAACTGGCAGACATCATCACAAATTATGTTGAGGTAAAGAAGGAGGACATCAAGCCCGAGTCACGATTTATGGAGGATTTAGGATTTAGCTCTTTTGACTTCATGAGTATGCTCGGCGAGGTGGAGGAAGAACTTGATATCGAAATCAACCCTGAGGAGGCTGCTGATATCCGCACTGTCCAGGAGGCTGTGGAGTATCTGGAGAAACTGTAAATAGGGAAAGAAAATTGTGCAGTATGGGCGCGTGAGCAGGAAATTGTGTAGAAATCATCAGTACAAGGTATTTCTGTGCAGGTTTTTGGGAAGCGGATATTGCACATTTTCTTTATATGGAATTTGTACGGAGATAGAAAAACTAAAAAATTAAAATCTCGCAGGAACTTGAGAACAAAACATGATACAAAAAATTGTCAGGAATTGTTATATGGCAAACTTCTGACAGCATAGGGAAAGGTATGGTCGAAAAGATGAGTCAAACATATCATACAATACGGGAGCTGCTGGTGGCGGCAGAGCAAAATTTTGGTGCGCAGGACGCATTTCGGTACAAAGTGAAGGACAACGGAGACGGCGGCAAAAAAGAAGTGAAAGTCGAGGCAAAGACCTACACACAGTTCAAAAACGATTCAGAATGCTTCTCTGCTGCGTTGGCATCGCTGGGGGAGCAGGGAAAACATATCGCAGTTATCGGACCGACTTCCTACTCATGGGTGACTGCATATTTTGGCATAGTAGACAGCGGAAGCGTTGCAGTACCTCTTGACGCAAATCTTCCGGACGAAGATTTATGTGAGCTGATTGACCGTGCGGATGTCACCACGCTTGTCTATGATGAGGCAAAATCCGGCGTGGCGCAGATGGCAGCGAAAAACTGTACGGGATTAAAAAATAGTATCTGTATGGGTGAGCCGCAGGGAATTGAGAACGGACTTGCTATGTGGAACTTGATTGGTGCACAGAGCGCCGGTTTTGACTATGCGCCGAAGCCGGAGGAGCTTGCGACCATCATGTTTACATCCGGCACGACGGGAAAGAGCAAGGGCGTTATGCTCACACACAGAAATCTGGCGGAGAATGCAACCTGTCTGGACATGGGACTGGAATCAGGAATCGTCATTATGTCTGTGCTTCCGATACATCATGCATACTGCCTCAGTATGGATATTTTGAAGGGAATATCTATCGGATCAGTCATCTGTATCAACGATTCACTGCTGCGCGTGGCAAAAAACATCAAGCTCTTTGAGCCGAATATGATCCTGATGGTTCCGCTGATGATTGAGACGCTTGCCAAGAAGCTCGAGGAGGCGGCATGGATTCCGGCGCCGCTTGTCAAGGCAAAGGTATTCGGCAAGCAGTTCCATACGGTGTGCAGCGGCGGCGCGTATCTCAATCCGGCATATCTGGAGCTGTTCAAAAAATACGGCATCACCATCTGGCAGGGCTACGGCATGACAGAGTGCTCGCCGGTCATCAGTACAAACTATGGTGAATTTATGAAAGATGGCTCTGTCGGCAAACTGATGCCGAACTGTGAGGCAAAAGTAGTGGACGAGGAGATCTGGGTGAAGGGTTCAAGCGTGATGCAGGGCTATTATAAGATGCCCAAGGAGACAGAGGAGACCCTTTCGGACGGCTGGTTAAAGACAGGCGATTTGGGATATGTGGACGAGGATGGGTATATTTTCCTGACTGGGCGCAAAAAGAACCTGATTATCACACCGAACGGCGAGAACGTCTCACCGGAGGAAATCGAGAACAAGCTCGGCGAGAACCGCCTTGTGCAGGAAGTGCTTGTGCGTGAGAGCGACGGTGCGATTGAGGCGGAGATTTTTCCGGATTACGAGTATGCAGACAAGAAGAAAATCAAGGATATGCAGGGTGAACTGCAGAAAATCATCGACGCGTACAATAAAACGGCACCGCTTTACAAGCGGGTGTTTAGGCTGAAAGTGCGTGAGACAGAGTTTGAGAAGAATACGACGAAGAAGATTAAGCGGTTTTAGGATAAAATCATACGCAAAGAATTGAAAAAAATACTTGCAATGATTTTTTGTATGTGCTATTCTAAGAACATCAAAAAATCTTGGAATAAAAATGAGAATGATATAGACTTCAAGAAAATGCCATGAAGGAGACTCTTGACAGGGAAAACGACAGGAAGACGGCGTCACCGACTGAGAGCGCTGTCCGCGGAAGCTGGCGAAGGGAACACTCCGGAGCAGACTGCTCGAAAAGGTACAGGGCATGCAGTACCTTAGTAGGGTAGTACGTGAGCGTGCGTTAAACGTAAGAGAGGATAGAATGTCAGTACGATTTGATGTTTTATCAATGCGGGTGGTACCGCGGGTATATTTCAATTATCCGTCCCGGAATACATTTTGTATTCCGGGATTTTTTGATAGAAATAATATTGTTTTTCGAGAACTTTTTGCATTGGACATTGTGGGAGATCTTCGGGAGGCAATAGATTTGTTGAGGAGGATATGAAATGTACAGAGACATTACGATGAAGGAAATCAGTGAACAGCATATCGGTCAGACGCTGCAGGTGGCGGGCTGGGTGGAAAATATCCGCGACCATGGCGGCGTGTCGTTTATCGACCTGCGCGATATGTACGGCGTGCTGCAGGTGGTCATGCGGGACACGACGCTCTTAGAGGGCATCGCGAAAGAGATGTGCATCTCCATAGAGGGACTTGTGGAAAAGCGTGACGCGGACACGTACAATCCCAGAATTCCGACAGGCACGATTGAGCTGGAGGCAAAAAAGGTAACGGTGCTCGGAAAGGTATACCAGCAGCTTCCCTTCGAGATTATGACATCAAAGGAGACGCGGGAAGATGTGCGTTTAAAATACCGTTATTTAGACTTGAGAAACAAAAAGGTTAAGGACAATATGATTTTCCGCTCGCAGGTCATCAGTTTTCTGCGGCAGAAGATGACAGAGATGGGCTTTTTGGAGATTCAGACGCCGATTCTGTGCGCGTCGTCGCCGGAGGGCGCAAGGGATTATATCGTTCCTTCCAGGAAATATAAGGGCAAGTTCTATGCGCTTCCGCAGGCACCGCAGCAGTATAAGCAGCTCTTGATGGCTTCTGGCTTTGACAAGTACTTTCAGATTGCACCGTGTTTCCGAGATGAGGACGCGCGTGCAGACCGTTCGCCGGGTGAGTTTTATCAGCTTGATTATGAGATGAGCTTCGCGACGCAGGAGGAAGTGTTCCAAGATGGCGAGGAGGTGCTTACGGCAGCGTTTGAGAAAAATGCGACGGACGGCTATGCCGTGA
>CAMWJQ010000277.1 GCA_947174615.1 uncultured Lachnospiraceae bacterium | reverse complement strand
CAATACAGAATGCCGACAGGATTCTGGTACTTGAGGATGGGGAGGCAAAGGAATGCGGAACCCACAAGGAGTTGATGGCGCTCGGGGGGATTTACAAAGAAATGTTTGAGAGACAGCAGCTTGAGGCGGCAAAAAACCTTGCGGTTTCGACATTGTAAACAGATTCAAAAATGAAAATGGAAGGAGCATTTAACATGCCTGTTTATGAACCAAAAGATTATGAAAAAGTGATAAAGCGGATACAGGGAAAAATAGACGCACTTCATGTCGAGATGGGTGCCTGTCTCTCAGAGGAGGCGATTGCGGCGTTTGAAGCCTGCCACAAGATCCAGCTGCCGCAGGCGTACCGCGTATTTTTACAAAAGGTTGGGAATGGATGCAAACATGTGTTTGAAAACCTGGAGAACAGCCCTTGTCAGAAGCTGGAGGAGCCTTTTATGCTTGATACATTCTGGCTCTGGGAAGATGATGACAGAGATGGCAGGCTCATTGAGGCTGATATGGAGAATAAAGTTTATCGGGGAAATATCGAACTGGTGAACAAAGGCTGCGGTATGAGCTATAACCTGATTATCACGGGCAAATGCCGAGGGGAAGTTTGGAATTTTACAGATGTGGGTGTCCAGCCCTGCTGCGAGCGGCAGGATTTTCTGGGATGGTTTGAGCTGTGGCTGGATGATGGGGACGAAGTGGATTACTTTAAGGATTATGTGTATGACGAGGATGATTTTGATTAAGAAGATAAGGAATCGTGACGACACAGGCAAAAGGAGATAAAAAATGAGACGGCTGCTTACATATTTGAAACCCCATCGGTGGATGATGCTGCTCTCCTCGGCGCTGGTGATTGCACTCATCGGTGTGGAGTTGTACAAACCAATCATCATTGGCAATGCCATTGACAACTATATAGGTACTTTTGGACAGTCGGGAGCATTGGGCGCGGATGATGCTTTTTCTGGGATTTGCCGCGCCGGAGCGCTGTACGCTTTGATGCTTTTTCTGGGATTTGTGTTCAATGCCTCCAATACGTGGATTTTGCAGAATGTAGGGCAGTCTATTATCTACAAAATGCGCGAGGAGGTGTTTGCACAGATCCTTGGTCTGTCTGTCAACTTTTTTAACACGCAGCCTGTCGGAAAGCTGGTGACGCGCGTGTCCAACGACACGGAGGCGGTCAACGAGCTGTTTTCACAAATACTTGCTAAATTGTTTAAAAATACCGTAAAAATCCTTGGTTTTGCGGTTGTGATGCTCTCGATTGATCTGCGCATGGCGCTCTATTCTTTTATCCTGATTCCGTTTGTGACAGGGCTGACCTTTCTATTCCGTTTTTTGTCGCGGAAGGCGTACCGCATTACAAGGACGCGTATTACAGACTTAAATACATTTTTGTCCGAGCATATTTCCGGCATGAAACTGATACAGATTTTTGCGCGCGAACAGGAGAAATTTGAGGAGTTTTCAGAAAAGAGCGAACAGCTTTTCAGGGCAAACTGGCGTGAAGTGATGATCTTTGCGGTATTTCGTCCGTCGATTTACATGCTGTCTGTCTTTGCGATGGTGATCGTGATCGGTCAGGGAAGTGCGTCCGTGCTGGCTGGGACGGTCTCTCTGGGGACGCTGTTTGTCTTTATCAATTATATCACCTCTTTTTTCGAGCCGATTCAGGAACTGGCAGAGCAGTTTGGAACATTGCAGTCGTCGCTTGCGTCTGCGGAGAAAATTTTTACGATCTTGGATGAAAATCCGGAGATTGTAAATCCTGAGCATCCAAAAACGGTCGCTATGAACGGGCGCATCGAATTTCGGCATGTCTGGTTTGCCTATGAAAAGGAGGAGTATATCCTAAAGGACGTGAGTTTTTGTATTGAGCCGGGGGAGAAGATTGCCTTTGTGGGGGCTACAGGCGCAGGAAAATCTTCAATCTTGAATCTGATTGGGCGCTACTATGATGTCCAGCGGGGAGAGATTCTGATTGATGGCGTGAATATCAAGGAGATTGACAAAGACGCCCTGCGGCGGTCGATCGGTCAGGTACAGCAGGATGTGTTTCTCTTTACAGGAGATATCAAGGGCAATATCTCATTGAACAATGAAGAGATTTCGCGTGAGGCGATTGAGCGCGCGGCGCATCTTGTAAACGCGGATTCCTTTATCAGCAAGATGCCAAATGGCTTTGACGAGCCCGTGGCGGAGCGAGGCAGCACACTCTCTGCGGGACAGCGGCAGTTATTGTCCTTTGCGCGCACGCTCGCGTACCAGCCGGCAATCCTTGTGCTGGACGAAGCGACCGCAAACATTGATACGGAGACGGAGAGCCTGATCACGCAGGCGCTTGAAAAGCTGATGGAGGGCAGGACGACGATCATGGTCGCGCACAGGCTTTCCACGATACAGCACGCCGACAAGATTATCGTCATGCACAAGGGGGAAATTCGGGAAAGCGGTACGCATCAGGAACTCTTGCAGATGGGCGGGATGTATCGGAAGTTGTATGATCTAAATATACAAACACCAAATTGATGTGAAAAAGTAAAAATATATTTCACAGAATCTACACAGTTCTTTTAAGTTTCATTTAAGCTTCACATTCTATACTTTCACTATATTCACGACAGAGCAAACACATTGCATTACAGTCTGCCAAGGCGCAGCTGTAAGCATACAAGAATCAATGAGGTACGAAATAAACAAATGTCAGCCCCGCCAGTCATGGTGCGGCTGGCGGAAATGGAGGATTCAAATGGCAGATCAGGCAGTATTTGAGCGTTATGAGATAAAGTATATGATGACAAGGAGGCAGCAGCGCGCAGTGCTTGCGGCGATGCTTCCCTATATGAAGCTGGACGACTATGGGCATACCACAATCAGGAATATTTATTTTGACACGGACACCTACAGGCTGGTGCGGCGTTCTATCGAGAAGCCTGTCTATAAAGAAAAACTCCGTATTCGAAGCTACAGGCAGGTAACGGCGCAGGATAAAGTATTTATCGAACTCAAGAAAAAATATAATGATGTCGTGTACAAGCGGCGCGAGTCCCTCTCCCAGCTGGAGACGCTGGAATGGATTGTGCAGGACACGCCGTTCCCCAAGGCGACGCAGATTGGCAATGAGATTGATTACTTTTTTCAATATTATGGGACGCTGAAACCCAAGGTGTTTTTGTCTTATGAGCGCGAAGCTTTTTATGCGCTTGACGGCAGTGATTTCCGTGTGACCTTTGATGAACAGATACTTGCCAGACAGGAGGAACTTTCGCTGTCGCGTGAGATTTGGGGAGAATCGCTGCTCGATGAAAATCAGGTGTTGATGGAAATCAAGACTTCAGGCGGTATTCCGATCTGGATGGCTCGCGTGCTGACGCAGCAGAAACTTTACAAGACATCTTTTTCAAAATACGGCACGGCGTATGAGAAGCTCATCTGCGGGAAGCAGCACGAGACATCAGCGAATATTTTTATTGCATAAAATCAGGAAGGAGCAGGGAACAAAAACATGGCAGAGACAATTTTTAGAGGATTATTTGACGCGGAGACAGCGCATGTGATATCGGTGAAGGATTTTATGATCTGCGTTGTCAGCTCGCTTGTTATAGGATGGATGATATCCATGATGTATATGTACAAAAATGTTTATTCTAAGAGCTTTATCGTGACAATTGCAACGATACCGGCAATCGTGTGCGTGGTGATTATGATGGTGAACGGAAATGTCGGTGCAGGCGTTGCTGTGGCAGGCGCGTTTAGTCTGGTGCGTTTTCGTTCGGCGCCTGGCACGGCAAAGGAAATCGGCGTACTGTTCATGGCGATGGGCGCAGGAATCATTACCGGAATGGGATATATCGCCTATGCGTTTTTGTTTGTGGTTATTCTGGGGCTTGTCGATGTGTTTTACGCACGGATTGACTTCGGAATAAGAAAGCGCGCAATGTTGGAGCGGACACTGCATATTACGATACCGGAAGATCTGGACTATGTGGAGGTGTTTGACGACCTGTTTGCACGTTATACGGACAAACACTGCCTTGTCAATGTCAAGACAACGAATATGGGCAGTCTGTTTAAACTGACGTATCAGATTACATTTTGTGAGGCGAATGCGGAGAAAGCCTTTATGGATGAGATACGCTGCCGGAATGGCAATCTTGAGGTGGCGCTGTCGTATCAGGAGAGCGGCGTGGCGGAGATGATGTAGGCAGCGTGTGGCATTCGCGTGGAATCAAATAACATATAATATATTATATATACGAACAGTTGTTTAGAAGGAGTGAAAAAGTATGCAGAAAAAGCGATATCAAATGATAGCTGCCATTTGCGCGTTGAGCTTATGTGTAATATCCTGCGGAAATACAACAGAACTCAATGAGACTGTAAATGCTGCGGTGAAGGAGTCGGAACTGTTTTCAGACCGGGATCTGAGCGGTGAATACGATGCGGCGGCGTGTGACAGCATTACGCTCTCCGACGCAGGCTGTACGACGGATTCTAAAAATGTAACGATTGACAAAAGTGTTGTCACAATCACAGGAGAGGGGGATTATATCCTCAATGGTACGCTCAGCGATGGCAGGATTGTGGTGGATGTGGAGAAGAGTGAGAAAGTCCAGCTGGTGTTAAACGGCGTCGATGTGACCTCGAGTACGTCTGCCGCGATCTATGTGAAAAGTGCAGATAAGGTGTTTATAACGCTTGCGGACGGCACAAACAATACGCTTGCAAACGGCGGAACATTTGAGGCTGTGGATGAGAACAATATTGATGCCGTCATTTTTTCTAAGGATGATTTGACGCTGAACGGAACAGGCGGACTTTCTGTCAAATCCCCTGCGGGGCATGGAATCGTGTCCAAAAATGATCTTGTGATCACAAATGGAACGTATGAGATTACGGCATCGTCACATGGGATAACCGGTAAGGACAGTGTGGCAGTCGCGGATGGAAACTATCGCATTACTGCTGGTAAAGCGGCGATAAAGTCGGTCAATGACGACGATTTGACACAGGGCAGTGTGTCGGTCACAGGCGGTACGTTCACCCTGTCGGCAGGAACTGACGGCATCAATGCGATGAATGAAATAAACATCTTGGATGGAAAGATTGTGATAGCGGAGTGTAACGAGGGATTGGAGGCAAGGGTGATCAATCTGTCCGGCGGTGAGATTGAAATCACAGCGCAGGATGACGGATTGAATGCGACAGATAAGCGTACAGATCCTGACGTGGCTTCTGCGGCAGATGCCAAAAACACACAGGAAAAAATTATAGATCAGGCTGATGTGAAAGACAATTTCCGCGGAGGACGCGGCGGCATGGATCAGTCGCATTCTGAAGCCAGCATCAACATCTCGGGCGGCTTGATTAGTATTGATGCAGAAGGAGACGGTGTGGATTCGAACGGATATTTTTATATGAGCGGCGGCGAGCTCTATGTGACAGGACCTACAAGCGGCGGGAATGGTGCGCTGGATTATGACATAGAAGCCAGCATCAGCGGCGGGATTGTGGTGGCGGCAGGGCAGAGCGGCATGGCGCAGAATTTTGGCAGCGATTCGACGCAGGGTGCGATTTTGGTCAATACACAGGAGCAGAATGCAGCTGGCAGTGATATCGTTTTGCTCGACAGTGAAGGGAAGGAACTTCTTGCGCGGACGATACACAAGCGTTATAATTCTGTTGTGGTCAGCTGCCCTGAGATCAAGGATGGCAATTCCTATACTGTCATGACCGGAGACAGATCGACAGCGGTCACAATGGAAGGATTGATCTATGGCGAAAATATTGGTTTTGGCGGCGCAAAGCAGGGGTTCAAGAAAGGTGAGCGTCCGGAAGGGACGCCGGAAGCGCCGGAAATGAAGAACGGCGAGCGCCCGGAAG
>CAMWJQ010000276.1 GCA_947174615.1 uncultured Lachnospiraceae bacterium | reverse complement strand
GCATAATATCCGGCATGATCTTTAGGCGCCATCGAAGCTCCCGCTCTGCAAGAAGCGGATGAAATTCACTTGCAAGCTGTTCGAGCATACGGCTCAAGTGAATCTGCTCCTTTTCGAGTGTCGGCGTCGTCAGGTTAAAGCGCGTAATATCAAAAAATTCGTTAATCAGACTTTCAAGGCGCTCTGCCTTTTCAAGGGCAATTCCCGTGTATCGGCAGCGCAGCTCTGGCGAAATCTGCGGCTCATCGCGCAGCAGTGTCAAATATCCGATAACGCTTGTGAGCGGCGTTTTGAGGTCGTGTGCCAGATAGACAATCAGGTCATTTTTTCGCTGTTCAGCAAGCTGCGCATCACTTTTGCGCTTCTCCAGCGTATGTTTAATAGAATTGATCCTGCGCTCTGTCGCGGCAAGCTCCTGCGAGAGAATCACATCGCCTGCATTCTCCGTTACCAGCGCATCAATGCCACGATTGATTTCCACAAAATATTTGATAAAACTGTTGAGATAAATCATTTGGGAAATCATAAACAAAAACAAAATCCCCCCCATAAAATACCACTCTAAATAATTGCGTATCACAAGTCGATACGTCTCCCGCGCTCGCTCGTATGCATCCGCCTTCCCTGCATAGACAAAATGATGCAAAAATCCGACCACAAAATTTGCAAACCGTCCGCGAAAAACAAAATCATATAATAACGCCGCGCTTGCGAAGGAAAAAAACATGGTGATAATCGTTACCAGAAGCAGTTTGGTCTTTAGCTGCCGGTAACCACTGTCCTGCTGTTTTTTCCGCCTGTGTCTGATCCATTTCCCAAAACGCTCACTCAATTGTATACCCCACTCCCCAGATTGTCTTGATATATTTGGGACGCCGCGCAGGCTCTTTCATTTTCTCGCGCAGCCTTGCGATGTGCGTCATGACGGTATTGTTGTTATCAAGATACTTTTCTCCCCAGACCGCTTCAAACAGCTCCTCTGACGAAACGACAATACCACGCCTGCTGCACAGATACCACAGGATTTCAAACTCAATCGGTGTCAGTGCCACATCTTTTCCATTTAACAGGCATTTATGCGTATCCCTTGAAATCTGTAATCCCCTGATGCCCAGCTCATTCTGCGGCACTGACACTTCCTTTCCAACATTGTACCGAGTGTAGCGCCGCAGCTGTGTCTTGACCCTTGCTACGACCTCCAGCGGATTAAACGGCTTTGTGATATAATCGTCGGCGCCAAGTGTCAGCCCCATTATTTTATCCCCGTCCTCCGCTTTTGCCGTGAGCATAATGACTGGATAAAAATGCTCTTCCCGAATTTTCTGGCAGATACAGAAGCCGTCAAGATCAGGAAGCATGATGTCCAATATCGCCAAATCCAGCTCAGTCTCTTTGATACATCGAAGTGCGTCTGTTCCATTATAAAATTTATAGACCGTATACCCATCATTATTCAGATAGACTTCGATTAAATCGGCGATCTCTTTCTCGTCATCAACCACTAAAATCTTTTCCCCCACGATACCGCCTCCGCTGCTTACACATTTGTCAATTTCTCAATCTCGTCAATAATCTCCCCAATATATGCAATCGTATCCAACAAAGGTTTGTCAGTAGTGATATCAATGCCTGCGAGCTTTGCAAGTCCTACCGGGTCAAGCGTACTGCCAGCCGCGAGCACTTTTTTCCAGTCGTCCACCGCACACTGCCCTTCTTTTTCAATGCGCCTGCATACCTGTGTGGCAATGGTGAGCCCTGCGCTGTAGGTATAGGAGTAGAGTCCCATATAATAGTGCGGCTGGCGCATCCATGTGTGGGCTGCGTCGTCGGATATCTCCACATCCGTACCCCAAAATGCCTGTAATGTCTCCTTCATCAGCCGGGTCAGGATCTCCGCATTGACACTGCCGCCAGCATCCACGATTTTATAGACCTCCCGCTGATATGCCGCCTCCATCAAATGTGTGACAAAATTATGATAGTATGTGTTGCTAATCATGCAGGACAGCACCCAGCGGCGAAAGCGCGGATCAGGATTCGTCTTTAGCAGATAATGCGCCATCAGAAGCTCATTCATCGTCGAGGGCGCCTCCACAAAATAGTTCGAAACTTCGGTGTCAAAGATGGACTGGCTGCTATTGCAGGACTTGAAATGCCCGGCGTGTCCCAGCTCATGCGCCAGCGTAAAGACATTTGACATGCGCTCATTCCACGACAGTAAGATAAACGAATTCTTCCCGTAAGGACTTGCGCAGAAACCGCCTGTCGATTTTCCCTGATTCTGTGCAAAGTCAATCCAGCGATCGTGGTACGCCTCCTGTATCATTGCCACATATTCTTCGCCGAGTACGGAGAGTCCTTTTTCGATATACTCCCGCGATTCCCCGATCGTCACTTTGGGGTCATATTCGGGGTCTACCGCAATTTTCAGATCCGCAAACGTCATGTGGTCGAGCTTGTGTATCTTTTTTAACAGGCGGGCGTATCTGCGCATATGCGGTGCAAGTTTTTCGGTGATGAGGTCAATCTGGCGGTCATAAAGTTCTCTGCTGACTTTTTGCCCGAACAAAAGGCTGTCAATTACAGAGTCAAAACCGCGGAGCGACGCAAGGGTCTTTTCTGTCTGCACCTGCGTATTGTAAGCGGCTGCGGTCACATTTTCATATTCGCGTATTTTTGCGGAGAAGGCAGCAAACGCGCTGCGGCGCACCGCGGTATTTTCCTCATATTCATAATTGTCTTCAAACAGGGAATAGCCAAGGGGATACGCTTTGCCGTCTGCCAAAAAAGATTCAAATTTCATGTCGGCAAGTTTCGCCATATTGTAAATCTGGTAAGGCGCCTGAATTGTGCGGGACAATGCCGCGAGCGCACGTTCTGTCTCGGGATGGAGCATGTGCGGCTTTGCGCGCAGGACATTTTGCAAGTACTGTCTGTTCTCTGCGGACGACTCCATCGCCTCCTGAATGACAGCATCCTCCTGCGCGGCAAGCTCGTTGTCGATAAAACTGAGACTGCTTGAGATTTCCGCCGACATGCTGGCGATTGCCTCGTTGCGCTCCTGATTGTGCGTGTCATAGTAGTCAACGGAGACTGCCAAGTCACAGTAATATCCTACCAGGATGAGCAGGCGGTTCACCTCGCGCAGATCATCGAGACATGCATTTATGATCTGCGGCGTGTCCAGTTTTCCTTTGTAATTTTTGACAATGTGGTCACAGAGCGTTTTCACTTTCTCGGCATCCTGATACATTGCCTCCTCCGTCGCGTAGATCGAGGACAAATCCCATGTCAGTTCTATGGGAATGTCCTTGCGTGATTTTAATTGTTCTTTCATATTTTCCTTCATGCTTATTCTCCTCCTTTTACAGTCACAACGTCCGCTTATAACTGCTCTTTAAGCTTCCGGCGTAAGCGGTTGTGACAAGTTACTGCATAAAGTCTATCACACTCCTCTGCATTTCACAATATCCGATGCCTATTTCTTCTATCTTGGTTGTCTCAGCGTTACTTTTCACACCCACGCCAAAGTAGTGGAAATCATGCGCCAAATTGATGCACTTTATCAATTTGTGTGCAAAATCTGTTATCATTCACACCTCAATAACTAATACGCTGATAAAAACTGGCGTTGGTGTGAGTTGTATCCTCTCAGCTATCTTATCACAAACAATTCATGCAGTGCCCGCGTGGCAGCTACATACAAAAGTTTCGCAAGCTTGGGATTCTCGTGATACCCCTTCAAATCCGGCTTCCACAGAAGCACACAGTCAAACTCAAGTCCCTTGGTCTCTGGCACCGTAAGCGCCATCACACCTTTGCTGAAACCACTCTTGTCCGAGTCTGTCAGTGAGATCTGACCGCCAAGGAACCTGATAACACCATCTTTCTCCTCGTCAGAAAAGCAGATGACCGCCATAGTCTCATAGCCTTTCTGCTGCATTTCTGTCAGGATCTCCACCGATATGCCCGCCGCTTCCTCATTCGAGATACTATCTATGAAATGAACTGGTTCACCATGCCTGATCACAGGCTCAATCTTATACGCTCCTCTTGAGGCGCTGGTCAGGATTTTGCCGGCAAACTCTGAGATCTCGATCGTATTGCGGTAGCTTTTTGCAAGTACGCGGAAATGGTCTGTGCCGCCCCCAAAGATTTTCTGCCGCATATCGTTCCACTCATTCATGCCGCACTCATAGTTGACATTCTGTGACACATCCCCCATAATGGTAAAATAGCACGCTGGCAGTACTGTGCGCAAAGCATAGTAGACAATGGGTCCAAAATCCTGTGCCTCATCAATAAAAATTTGCCCAAACTCTTCGTCCGGCTTTCTCTGCAGTGCCCTGTAATAGATGATGAGCATCGCGGCAACGTCATACACATCAAATTTGCCGCGCGAAATCTGCTCTATTACAGGCGCTGTATTGATATAATACGTTTTTCCATAGACTTCCAGAAATTGCAGGTACAGATTCACTACACTTCCCTTGTAGCAGTAATTTGAAAAATAGCTTTTGTATTGTGCAAATTTTTTCTTGACAATACCTATCTCCTCACGCCATTGACACTGCAGCTTGATGCGGGCGCGCAGCCTCTCATCGAGTGTCACCAGAAGGCGGTTGATGGAATAATTCGGATTCCCTTTGATAAAATCATCATTATTTTTCTGCGACAGCAGCATACCAAGTTCTTCATCATACACCGCACAATTCCCAAGAATATGTTCCCTGAGCCGCTGCATATGCTGCTCTAACTCCGACGCAAACAGCATTTTGCTCTTCCACGCGAAAGCTGGTGAAGGCGGCGCCACCTGATACTTTTTCTTCCATTCCTTTTTTAATAAATGTGTCAGCAGCTCATCCATGCGCATATGCTTCACATCATACACATCCAGCTCTGGCAGCCCTCCTGTGATGTAATCGATTAAAATATCACTCCCACCCACAATGCAAAATTCATTGGAGGTAAAACGTTCCTTGTAATTGTACATAATATATGAAATCCGGTGCATTGCCACAGTCGTCTTTCCACTTCCTGCAACACCCTGCACAATAATGTTGTGAAATGGGCTTTCCCGTATGATCTGATTTTGTTCTTTTTGGATCGTGGCAATAATATCTCCCAGCACAGCATCCCGGTTCTTGCTTAGATACTTCACCAGCAGCTCATCATTTGCTGCCACATCGCTGTCATAAAAACCCTGTATTTGTCCTTCCTCAATGTCATATGTCCGTTTTAGGCTTAGATCAATGCGGTACTCCCGCCCCTTGCCATCGCTGTGACTGTCAGGAATACTATAGCTCCCCTCCCCCAATTCATTCTCATAGTACACCTTGGAAATCGGCGCCCGCCAGTCCACGATCTCCACATCTGTTTTATTGCGCAGGACACCTTGTTTTCCGATATAGATGGACTCAAATAACTGCTCGTCCAGATTATGGTAATCAATCCTGCCAAAAAAAGGCTTCTCATATGCTGCCTGATTTTTATTGAGCTGATTCAGACTGTGTTCCTCGAGACTGCGGGAAGCCACCATCTGATCATACAGCTCCACATTGCCGCTCTGCACCTCGTCGAACAACGCCTTTGTCTCCTTGCGCCGCTCCTCGTACTGCCTCTCATACACTGCGATATTTCTCGCGATCAGCGCCCTGCATTCCTTTAAATGAGCCTCCTCATTCTGCCATTCTTTACCCTGTTTCATTTGATGTTCTGACATATCGTACCTATACCTTTCTGAGAATATTTGTTCTCTGCCCTATAGTGTGTTTACACACGTAAAGGTGTGAATGATAACAGATTTTGCACACAAAATGCTTAAAGGAAAAAGCGAACGCTTTTAGCATTTTGGCGCATGATTCCCACTACTTTGGCGTGGGTGTGAAAAGTA
>CAMWJQ010000275.1 GCA_947174615.1 uncultured Lachnospiraceae bacterium | reverse complement strand
ATATAGCTGTGAAAAAAATCGGCGACGAAGCTATTGATGATGCTTTTGAAACGGTTTCCGCCGCAATCGGCGATACTGTTTGGGAAAAGTTTGGCGAATTTATCGACAGACGGCGCTTGGGCGACGAACTTGCGGTTTGCGACGAGCTTTTTGACATGATTAAGCGGGATATGGCGTGGGCATGTGTGGAAAAAATATTGGATATGCCCGGTTTTTTTACCATGCTGGCAGAAATCTATAAGGAAGGGTATTTTCCATGTTCATGGAACGGGGAATATCCTTCCGGCCGGGCGGTTGTATTGTAGCAGGAGTGATGACAATTATGGATTGGGTGGAGGAAAAAATATGGATTTTCATTATGAATTGTTGGAAGAAACAAGAAAAGAAATTAAGAACATGCGGTTTTTTAACGAAACAGTCGGGATGAACGAAGAAGATTATGAGATCATACATGACTATAATGAAGCATACGAGAACGCATTTCACAGGGAGTATAAATATGGAGAATTAAAAGGAGAACCATGGTCTGGTATTTTGGAAGAAAATATGGCAGAGCTGTGGGGTATAATTTATCAGCATGAGAACTATGCGGAATTGTCAGACACTGTGTCTCATCTGGAAATTCCTGAGTTAGATGACATTGAGTTCACGATAAAAGATCACGACGCAATAGACGAGATATGCAGCGAGATAGAAACGTGTGTACAAAGTAGATTTGTCTGCGGAAAGGGAAACGCATTTTTCGAGAGGTTGTTCAAGGCATACATACTGGGCGGCTGGCCATGCGGATGGAAAAATGGCAAAATAATCGTATATGTTCCTGCGAATAAATGACATGGTATAAGTATATACCATGGTATAGATTCGTATTTTACACAGAAAGGCAGTGAGGCAATGTATAATCCACAACTGGAAACATTTATCCGCGTGGCAGACGCCGGAAGTTTTAACAAGGCAGCGGAACAGGCATACATTACACCTACGGCAGTCTTGAAGCAGATCAATCTGCTGTGCACCGGGACTGGAGCCACTATGTGGACAGGCTCCGCGATGATATTTGGCTATGCCATTTCTTATGGTCTGCTGCATTCTCCTGAACCTTCAGCAACGGTAAGGAAAATATTTCGTTGCAATCCTGTTATAACCTCAAAGTATAAACTGATGAACAAAACGAGACTTCTTTATAGGTCTCGTTTTTTTTATACTGAAAAAGCAGGGGAACTTGAAACTGTTTATGTGTGCCGGTGGGAAGGGCAACGGATTGGGCTATTCCCAAAATAACGGGGAAAGGTGTGGTTATGAACAATTTTATTTTTGAAAAATCCACAAAAACATAGGCTGCTGCAAGTTCAAAAGGTTTGCCGTCAATGTATGGGGGATTTCGGACAAAGGCAAGACAGAGGAGGAAACGACCTGTGAAGGAGTGGAGGCACTGGCTGATTTTATTAAAGAAGTCGGTCTTCCCGTTACACTTCGCGATTTAGGGGCAGATGAGAATACGGATCTGAGGCAGATTGCAGATTCCAGTATCCTTTCTGCCGGCAGCTATAAAAAAATGACGCATAAGGAAATCCTTGAAATTTTACAAGAATGTTATTAGGAGGAAAAGATGATGAGAAGAAAAATGATGAAGAAATTGGCAGCAGCAGTAACAGGTGTGGTTCTTGCCATTGGTCTTACGGCGTGTGGCGGTCAGGACAGCGGGGCGCCGGAAACCCGGCAGGAAAGGGAGGAAGTGACACCGGAGAGTACACAGGAACCATCAGTCCTGACGGAACAGGGAACGGAAAACCAGCCAGAAGAAACACAGACAGGGCAGCAGCCGGAAAACAGTATGGAAACTTCAGCGGAGAATATTGACCCGTCATCCGCTGAAGGCGGAAAGACGCTGGTCGTTTATTACTCGGCAACAGGAAATACGGAAAATGTGGCAGGTTATATTGCAGCGGCTGCAGACGCCGATATTTTCGTGCTTGAACCGGTGGAACCATATAGCAGTGAGGATCTGGACTGGACAAACGAAAACAGCCGGGTAAGTCAGGAACATGAAAATGAAGATGCGAGAAACGTAGAATTGGTGTCGGTGACCGTAGATAATTGGGAAGCTTATGATACGGTATTTATCGGTTATCCCATCTGGTGGCATATCGCGGCATGGCCGGTAGACGGGTTTGTTACGGCAAATGATTTCACAGGAAAGACAGTGATCCCTTTCTGTACTTCATCCAGTTCTGATCTGGGAGAGAGCGGAGAACTGCTGGCAGAAGCTGCCGGAACCGGAGAATGGCTGGAGGGGGAACGGTTTTCGTCCGGTGCTTCCGAGGAAACAGTCCGGGCATGGGTAGAAGGTTTGGGTTTACAGGCTGAATAGAACAGAGGAGATCATTTATGAAAAAAAGATGGCATGGTTTCTGTGTACTTTACTGGTATTTGCTTTATGGGGATGTGGGAATGACGCGGAATCAACAGATGTAAATAATGTGGAGACATCAGGCGGGCAGTCGGTCATAAATGGAAGTGGATCTTATACGCAGGAGGATAATGCTCCTGTGGGTGGCAGTATGGAAAATGAAACGGACATTCCGCAGGACAATGCAGAAGTGTCCGTGGAATACAAATCTGTTGGTTTAATGGAGAAAGTTGCATGAAAAAATGGAAAAAGAGAACAGTGGTCGAACTGATTGTATTAGCGGTATTGGTTGCACTGATGTCATGGTACTTATTCATGGGCAGAAAGATTACGGATGCAGATGACAAAGTGGTTTCTGGAGATGAAGCAACGCATTCGCTGGTCGTTTATTTTTCCAGAGAGGGTGTCATACCGGATGGAATAGACGCAGACTCCTCCGCATCGCCAAATTCCAATCAATATAAAGCTGAAAGTGACACGGAGGCTGCGGCCAAAATGATTGCGCAGCTTACGGGGGCAGATTTGTTTCATATTCGCACGGACAGGTATTACCGCAGCGCTTTTTGGGGAACGGCATCTACTGCATGGATTGAGGAAAGATTGAATTTAAGACCGGGACTGGCAGCAAAACCGGAAAGCCTTGATAAGTATGATGTGATTTATATTGGCTATCCCATCTGGTGGTTTAATGCACCGATGGCGGTTGGGACATTTTTAGAGGGATATGACCTGACTGGAAAAACAGTGATCCCTTTTTGCACCAGCACCGACAATGGGATTGATGTAAGTATGGATTATATCCGTGAGGTTTCAGGGAGTGCGACGGTTTTAGAAGGATACCGTGTTCACAATTCAAGTCTGGAAGATGTATCAGAATGGCTTGAGTGGCTTGGCGTGTTGGAGCAGTCGGATGAACAGCAGGATACGGGAGCCGGTCTGACACAATCAAAAACGGATATAGCCAATGCCGGTTCTGAAACAGGTGGACTCCCCAATGTCACGGAGGGAACGGAAGTTTATCGGGACTTTGTGATTGACAATGTGTATCACTCTGCGGATACAGGGGATATTCATTACAATGTGTATATACCGGAAAACTATGATGGCAGCAGGTCGTATGCCTTGTATTTTACGCTGCCGGGTTATGAAGGGCTATACTTTCAGGGAGCTGCCGCTAATCTCCAGTCTGAGGAATTTGGATTTGAGGCACAAAAGTACAATGACGAGATGATCATTGTTGCGCCACAGCTTAGTGACTGGGGAGAAACCTCGGCAGATCAGACGATTGCATTAGTGGAGTATTTTCTACAGCAATATAATATTGACGAATCGAAAGTATATGGAAACGGCTATTCAGGCGGGGGCGAAACCATGTCTCTTGTGATGGGAAAGCGTCCCGATCTGTTTACCGCATATCTTCATGTCAGCTCACAGTGGGATGGGGAATATGAGCCTGTGATCAGGCAGCATCTTCCTGTTTATTTTGCCATTGGCAGAAATGATGAGTATTACGGTTCTGCCAGGACGCAGGATGCTTATGATATGCTTTACGGGTTGTATGAACAGCAGGGACTGATGAAAGATGAAATTGATGACCTGCTTGTGCTGGATATTAAGGAGCATGATTATTTTACTGACCAAAATGCGTCGAATGAGCATGGGGGCGGCGGGCTGTTTGCATATGATGAAGAAATTATGGGGTGGCTCTTTTCAAAATAAGAGAAAAAATGGAGGTAACGGATGAGACGGATAAATATTTTGTGTCTGTGTATAACGGTTTTATTGGTATTAGGATTAGTTGGATGCGGGAAGGAAAGCAGGGATAACAGTGCAGGGAACAATCCTGTTCAGGAGCCGGGAGAAACTGCAGCATCAGGCAGTCAAAATGACAACGAAGATTCGGGAGCAGGGGAAACCGCTGCGGATGATCAGCAAAGCCCAGGTGCAGGAAGTGAATCTTTTTCGGGCAGTTCCAATATTTTGATCGCTTACTTTTCCGTACCGGAAGATGTGGAGACAGCAGACGCGGTTGCCGGAGCAAGTATTGTAGTCAAAGATAATGAAAAAATAGGCAATACCGAGTATGTTGCAAAAGTGATCCAGCAGACAATCGGCGGAGACCTGTTTCGTATTGAGACGGTAGAGCAATATCCTCTTGACCATGATCCGCTGGTAGATCAGGCCGCAGACGAGCAGGATGAGGATAAACGTCCGGAGCTTTTGAACCATGTGGAAAATTTTGAACAGTATGAAATCATTATCCTGGGGTTCCCGAATTGGTGGGCAGATCTTCCGATGCCGGTTTATACGTTTTTGGAAGAATATGATTTTGGGGCAAAGACGATCATCCCGTTTGTGACACATGGCGGCAGTGGTTTTTCCGGAACCCTGCGTACCATATCGAAATTGCAGCCAGGCGCCCATATAAGTGAGAATACATTGTCCCTGTCAAGAAACAGCGTGGCAGACAGTGAGGAAGAAGTCATAACATGGGCAGAGAGTCTGGGAGTAAATGCTGTGGAAATCATGCCCGAGAATAGCGGTGACACGGTGGCAAGTGCGGAGGCTGATCCTGCGAACCAGCAGATTTTATATCTGTGGGAAGAAGGCAACATGTAGATACCTTTAGGTAATAACTTAAAAACTATTCGGAACTTCTGCAAAAGATGGAAGTTTATTAAAATGAAATTATGGCAGTAAAGGAAAAAATACGTTAATGGAGATGATGGAGGATAGTAATGGAATACAGAACATTAGGAGAAGATTTAACGGTATCCGCAGTGGGGCTCGGCTGTATGGGCATGAGCCATGCCTACGGAGCGCCGGCGGATAAAAAGGAAATGAAGGAGCTGTTGGCGGAGGCTGTTGATACAGGATACACATTCTTTGATACAGCGGAAGTTTATGGCACGCCGGAAAATCCCCATCACAATGAAGAACTGGTAGGGGAAGCACTAAGACCGTATCGGAACAAAGTGGTCATCGCAACAAAATTTGGAATTTATTTTGATATGGAAAGCAGGCAGGTAAACAAGCCGCTGCTGCCGGATTCCAGACCAGAAGTAATCCGTGCTTCGGTAGAAAATTCCTTAAAGCGGCTCGGAACAGATCACATTGACCTATACTATCAGCATCGTGCTGATCCGTTTGTACCGATCTGGTGCCGATTCCTGGAACCAGAAGACCAGACCGCCTGAAAGAAAATGCGGGAGCGGCAGATATTAATCTGACGGTAAAAGAAATTGAAATTCTGGATAAACAGCTTGATAACATGGAAATGTCAAACGTATTCGGCGGCACCAATGTGAGAAGCGTTTCTAAGCGGTCAAAGAACGACCGCTAAGAAATGCTGCGGTTCCAAAGAGCGGAACCTACTCACATGAAAGAACGCAAAACAGCGTTCTTTCTGCAGACTTGTTATATTACTGATGGAGATAATAACTTCTCGGAATCTCAATAAATGAGATACCAACTAAAAATTGACAACTGAA
>CAMWJQ010000274.1 GCA_947174615.1 uncultured Lachnospiraceae bacterium | reverse complement strand
AATCTGCACAGGGTAAATATTCTCCCCACCACTGATGACGACATCCTTCTTGCGGTCCACCAGAAAGATAAAACCATCTTCGTCCTCCTGTGCCATATCGCCTGTGTACAGCCAGCCATCACGCAGCACCTCATTTGTCGCCTGCTCGTCATTATAATAACAGGTCATGACGCCAGGTCCTTTCACCGCAAGTTCTCCAACCCCGCCGCGCGCCACCTGCGCGCCATCCTCGCCGACAATCTTCACCTGCCAGCCGTAACCTGCCTTGCCAATCGCGCCCACCTTATGTATGTTCTCAACACCCAGATGCACACAGCCGGGTCCGATGGACTCACTCAGTCCATAATTCGTATCATACTGATGATGTGGGAAGATCTTTTTCCATCGCTGTATCAAACTCTGTGGAACGGGCTGCGCACCGATGTGCATCAATCTCCACTGGGAAAGTTCATACTCCTCAAGCCTGACGTCTCCCCTGTCGATCGCGTCAAGAATATCCTGCGCCCACGGCACCAAAAGCCACACAATCGTGCATTTCTCTTTCGAGACAGCATATAAGATAAACTCTGGCTTTGTTCCTTTTAACAGCACCGCCTTTGCGCCTTCCAGAAAACTGCCAAACCAGTGCATCTTCGCGCCCGTATGATACAGCGGCGGGATACACAGGAAGATGTCCTGTTTTGTCTGTCCGTGGTGGTTCTGCTCCACCTTGCACGAGTGCATCAAACTCTCGTGATTATGTAAAATTGCCTTCGGAAATCCCGTCGTGCCCGACGAAAAATAAATCGCAGCATCATCGGTGTCTGTGAGCGCAATCATCGGCGTCTGGCTAGAGCAGTTCGCAGTGAGGCTGTTATAGTCTTCTGCAAAGCTCGGGCAGCTGTCCCCCACAAATAATAACAACCGTTTTTTACTGATGCTCTCCGCGATCTCCTCCACTCGACCGATAAATTCCGGTCCAAACACCAGCACATCAACTTCTGCCAGATTCAGGCAGTATTCAATCTCATCTGGTGCATAACGGAAATTGAGCGGCACTGCAAGCGCTCCTGTCTTTAGCACACCAAAGTAAATTGGAAGCCATTCAAGGCAGTTCATCAGAAGAATTGCCACCTTGTCCCCCTTCTTGAGCCCTTTCTCAAGCAGCAGATTGGCAAAGCGGTTCGCCTTTTCATTAAATACGCTCCAAGTAATCTCCCTGCGGTAATGTGTCACAGGGTTAGGCTCCATCAACTCATATTCCTTCCATGTCACGCGGCGTGTCTCCTTGATTTCCGGATTGATCTCCACGAGACAGATATCATTTCCATATAATTTGCAGTTTCTCTCTAATATGTCCGTAATCGGCATCGTTGTTCTCCTTTTTCATACTTTTTATAAATTGCCACAGTACAGCTTATCTATACACATTATGCCACTTTAAAGCATCGAAGTAAACCCTATTTTATCATCATTATTTGAATTTCCTGAATTCAAAGGTATTTATAATGCCTGTTACTTTACTGTCATGGACGAGCAGACACGAGAAAAAATGTATCTGCGATTTTTCTTGATTTTCTGCGTAGATTTGTTATAATGAATGTGGTTTGGATTGCCAATCTTATAATTATTGGAGGTGAGATTATGGACGGCAGTAATAGTCGAAGTATGAACAGGGTTTTTGCATATGACCGTTGGATATATTACTGTGTTTCAGTCCGTAATCTGTAGCATATCGTTGCGTTTGTATGTAAAACCATTGTTTGTCTCTAATACTATACTGCAATCAGTATGACGAGTGCAGGATTCTTAAGGTTAGTGAGCGGCAATGGTATTTTTGCGCCTTTTTACCGAAAATTTTGCACTGTCTTTTAGCCTTTGACTCATAATTGTCAAACTGCAAAAGTAAAGGGGGAAAGTGCAATGAACGTAACGAATAATACTCAAAATGATGTAACTGAAATGATGTTCCATCCTGATTATAAGCAGGAAATTGTCAAGATGCTACGAAGCAATTTAACGCCCAAAATTAAACAGGAGCGGCTTCTTGCATACCACGAGAGGGATATTGCTGCTGCACTGGAAATACTTCGTTTTGAAGAGCGTAATCGTCTATATCACATTTTAAATCCGGAAACGCTTGCCGGTATACTGGAATATGCCGAAAACCAAACGGCATATATGAGCGAAATAAGCATTCAAAAACGAATTGCGATTCTTTCTCAGTTTGAGATTGCTGAAATGGCAGAATGTATCCGCAATATGGATAAGGCAGACCGCGCTATAACCCTTGAATTATTAGGGGACACCCTGAAAGCTCAGGTTGTGCTGTTAAATTCCTTTGGCGAAGATGAAATAGGCAGCAAAATGACCACAAATTACATTTCTGTCCACTTTGATATTACTGTGAGGCAAGCAATGCGCGAATTGATTGCGCAGGCGGCAGATAATGATAATATTTCAACAATTTATGTCCTTGACGAAAATAAAATGTTATTCGGAGCAATCGATTTAAAAGATTTGATTATTGCCCGCGAGGGAACGCAGCTTGAAACGATTATCATGACTTCTTACCCATATGTTTATGCCAATGAACAGATTGACGATTGTCTCGGTCGGATTAAAGATTATTCTGAAGATTCCATACCTGTTTTGGCTTCGGACAATAAAATGATCGGCGTTCTGACTTCACAAAATATTCTGGAACTTATTGATGATGAATTGGGCGAAGATTATGCAAGGCTCGCAGGATTATCTGCAGAAGAAGATTTGAACGAACCTTTAAAAAGGAGTATAAGGAAACGATTGCCCTGGCTTGTTATTTTGCTTGGATTGGGAATGGTGGTGTCAAGTGTTGTAGGAGTATTCGAGAATGTAATTGCACAGCTTCCTCTAATCATTGCTTTCCAGTCTCTGATTCTTGATATGGCTGGAAATGTAGGAACACAATCTCTTGCCGTAACTATACGTGTTTTAACGGATGAAAAAATCAGCAGAAAACAAAAACTTCTACTGATTGCCAAAGAAGCAAGGATAGGTTTCGTCAATGGTTTGATACTTGGATTTCTGTCATTTATATTTATAGGAATTTACCTATTTACATTAAAAAATCAATCCCAAGCTATGGCATTCTTAATATCAGCATGTACGGGTATTTCATTATTGCTTGCAATGGTACTGTCAAGCCTATCAGGAACACTGATTCCTCTTATATTTAAAAAATTGGGAGTAGACCCTGCTGTTGCTTCTGGTCCTTTAATTACGACAATCAATGACCTTGTTGCTATCATAACATACTATGGATTGGCATGGATTTTAGTGCTCAATATTTTAAATATATAATATATGTACGACACCGCCAGTCATTAAATGCTGTGCGGTGTTTTTATCAGCTCTCTTTGTCAAAGGATTATGTTCTATGAATTCCTGCGGGCTCTTCCACCGAGACAATGCTGTTATTTTTTATCGTTTTTCCATTTGGTCAGCATTTCATTCCAGAAGTTTTTGTAAATTTTGCAAAATAAATTGACGGAACTTCATTTTTTCACTATCATAGTTATTAGTGTGTTGACTATATAATGATACAATGAAAAGAAAGGAATCAACAAATGAGCGAAACAAAAATCATGCTGGGCAATGAAGCAATTGCCCGCGGTGCCTATGAAGCAGGCGTTAAGGTTTCCAGCGCTTACCCCGGAACGCCCAGCACCGAAATCAGTGAAAATATCGTAAAGTACCCGGAAATCTACGCAGAGTGGGCTCCGAACGAGAAAGTTGCCATGGAGGTTGCCATCGGTGCATCCATCAGCGGCGTGCGCGCTATGGCATCGATGAAAATGGTCGGTGTCAACGTGGCGAGCGATCCCCTTTATACTGTGTCCTACATCGGTGCAAACGGCGGTCTGGTCCTCGCAGCGGCGGATGACCCCGGTCTGTACTCCTCTCAAAACGAGCAGGACTCCCGCTGTGTGGCACGTGTCGCACAGGTTCCGGTGCTAGAGCCCTCCGACTCACAGGAAGCCAAAGATTTCACCAAACTTGCATTCGAGTACAGCGAAAAATACGATACACCTGTTATGATTCGCACCACCACAAGGCTTGCCCACTCACAGGGACCTGTCACCCTCGAGGAACGCCAAGAAATCCCGGATAAGCCTTATGAGCGCTGCGCTGCCAAGAATGTTATGATGCCTGCAAACGCCAAAGGACGCCATATCCATGTGGAGAACCGCCTAAAACAGATGGCAGAGGACGCCTGTGCATTTTCTATCAACAAAGCCGTTTACAAAGATACCTCTGTCGGATTCATCACCAGCGGCATTCCATATACATATGTAGCGGAAGCGATGCCAAATGCCAGTGTCCTCAAATTAGGACTCGTGCATCCTCTTCCCAGAAAATTAATCGAAGAGTTCGCCTCCAAGGTAGACAAGCTCTATATTTTTGAAGAGCTGGAACCCCTGATTGAAGAACAGGTTAAATCCTGGGGCATTGACTGTATCGGCAAGGAACTCTTCACGTTACAGGGTGAATACAGTGCCAATATGATCCGTGAACGCGTTCTCGGCATAAAGCTTGAGACAGCCGCACCCGCGCAGGTTCCGGCGCGCCCGCCGATCCTCTGTCCCGGATGCCCGCACCGAAGCACCTTCTCTGTCCTGAAAAAACTGAACATCCACGGAGCCGGCGATATCGGCTGCTATACCCTCGGCGCTGTTCCCCCGCTGAACGTCATCGATACTACGGTGTGCATGGGCGCTTCCATCTCCACCCTGCACGGTATGGAGAAAGCAAAGGGTAAAGAATACATTAAGAACTGGGTTGCACTGATCGGCGACTCCACCTTCCTGCACACAGGGGTCAATTCACTGATGAACATGGTTTATAATCAGTCCACTGGCACCGTGCTGATCCTCGATAACTCTACCACAGGTATGACAGGTCATCAGGATCATGCCGCAACTGGAAAGATGCTCAATGGCAAGGAGACCAAGGCGGTCAGTCTGTATCACTTATGTAAAGCTATTGGCGTAGAACATGTCTATGAAGTTGACGCCTTCGACATCGAAGCGCTCGAAATGCTTGT
Source organism: uncultured Lachnospiraceae bacterium (assembly GCA_947174615.1). Taxonomy (GTDB): domain Bacteria; phylum Bacillota; class Clostridia; order Lachnospirales; family Lachnospiraceae; genus COE1. Next base: position 874 of record CAMWJQ010000274.1, on the reverse strand, counting down.
CAAGCGCGAAGTTGCCCGCGATGAAGTGTCCGTCCTGATTGTCTGCGCTCCGTGTGCGCTCCTAAAATCACAGGCAACCAAGACAAAGTGCACCGCAGTCCCGGAAAAGTGTAAAAAATGCGGTATGTGCCTCATCCCCGGCTGCCCTGCCCTCACCAAAAATGAGGACGGAACGGTCAAGATCGACGACACCATGTGCAACGGCTGTGGTCTGTGCATGAAACGCTGCAAATTTGATGCCATTGAGCGCGTGGAATAATGTGAAAAAACGTATGCTGTAGTTTATCACACCGCAAATTTGTGCACACGCCCAAATTCGCAGATTTATAAAGAGGAGGTTACTATGACTACAAAAAATATTATGATTGTCGGCGTAGGCGGTCAGGGTACACTGCTTACAAGCCGCATTCTTGGCGGCATCACCACCAGGGCAGGCTATGATGTCAAGCTCTCTGAGGTACACGGCATGGCACAGCGCGGCGGAAGCGTTGTCACATTCGTCCGCTACGGCGATGCTGTGGCAGAACCCATCGTGGAGGAAGGGCAGGCGGATGTCCTGATTGCCTTCGAGCGGCTTGAAGCGCTGCGCTACGCCCATTTTCTGAAAAAAGACGGCGTCATCATCGTCAACGACCAGCGGATTGATCCGATCACCGTGGTAACCGGCGCCGCACAGTATCCAGAAAATATCATAGAAAATCTAAAAAAGGAACACAACATCGTCGCTGTCGATGCGATGGCAGAGGCAAAGAGACTCGGAAATGCCAAGATTTTTAACACGATCATCATCGGCGTAGCCGCAAAGCGTATGGACTTTGACAAAAATCAATGGCTTGAAACCATTGAAAGCACCGTTCCGCCAAAAACCATCGAA
>CAMWJQ010000273.1 GCA_947174615.1 uncultured Lachnospiraceae bacterium | reverse complement strand
GAAGAAATAACAGTTGACGAAATAAATAAATATTTTACAGATGTATTTGAATCAAAATATACAAAAAGTCTTTTCACAATGTATTTTGATGAGGAAATATATGTGTATGCAAGAAAGTACGCTTTAAATGAAAACTATTTTCCATTTAGACATTGTATGGCAATTTTGTCAATAACAGAAGTGATTCATCTGATAATGAATAGTGGCGGCTATACATCATTTAAAAATAATATGGATAATGCAATAAATTTATATGAGAAATACGAATACAAAGAGAGCCTGTTAAAACATAAGATTTTAGAGAGGTATATTACAGCACGAGTTGATATAAAAAATACTTTAAAAGAAGATAGTGATATACAATTTGAAGATAGTGATGATCTGATTTCTATAAATAGTCCGAAGTGGTTTTGTAATAACGGAAAAGGATACGTATTACATTCGCAAGAAGGCTCAATGGATATTAGCTTTAAGTGTATTGGTGATGGAAATTTGACCATATATCTTAGAGCAAAGGATATTAGGGATGAAAATAGTATAAGACTTCCAATCTTTATTAACTACAAAAGTTTTAGATTAAATGGTCAGGAAATGTTATCAGCATCAAAAGAGTGCAGTCATGATAAACCATATAAATTTGAATGTCAGGTAAAAGATGGTGACTCAATGCAGGTGTATATTGAATGGGAACCATCGCAGCATATGTACTTTGCAGATCCAAAGACGATTGAGAAAGTAATAGAAAAAATAGTAGTGCAAAAAGAAATCGTTTATGACGATAGTAAATGTGAAGCACTCAGATCAAAGCTGCTGGAACAAGAGAGCAACTATGAGCAGTTACAAAATTCCATCAGTTACAGATTAGGCTATGCATTAACTAATCCGGTAAGGAAAGTCAGAAATATATTTAAAAAGTAATTTTGCTTTGGAATGTTCATATCAGGCTGGATTTTTGTTCAATTAAGAATAGTTCATTCCATTGGCATGGGTATCCGCAGAGGGCAGGGAAAGCCTTCCCTGCCCGATACAAGATATTTTACATGGTAACCACCTTACAGCGCTTTTTGTAGCAAGCGATTCCATATTTATAGATGGTTTTCATGCCGTCGTCTATCAGCAGTTCATCATAGTTTCTGTCTTCAATCTGCTTCAGTGCTTTCCGGCAGGCGGCATCGAACTGCGCATTTTCAGCATATTTCAATTCGATTATAATGCCAATATCCTTATCCAGAATTTCTATCGCAATATCGCTGTAACCGTCGCCCGTCTCGGCGTTCGACTGGACGCTCCATTCATCCATGTTCCCAAAAAGTCCAAGCAGGATGCCGTGATAGAAATTTTCTTTCATACTATTTTTGGTATGTGTATCACGAATGCTGATAGTTTTTTTCAGGTATGAAGTAAATCCCTCCTCAATAGCGGTTACATTGTTTTCCTCAAATGCACGGCAGAAGCTTTCCAGATTTTGGCTGTCTTTCGTGGTTTCTGCTTTGAACCATTCCTGTACCTGCTCGACAAATATCATGCGTACTTCCTCATTCGGTATGACAAGTTTTGTCATGCTATCATTTGTTTTGCTGCACTGTGTCAGATAGCCTGTTGTGAAGAGGATGCTCCATAGGTTATCAATATTTGAATCTAAATCCCGATAAGTTAATTCCTGCCGTATCCTTTTTGTAATACTTCCACCATCAATCAATAATTCAATTTCATTTCTGGTAATCTGCTTTGCCATGCCGATAAATTGCCGGACAATGTTGTTGCTACTTGTGTTTATCCAGTAATTCTGAGGGGTTATGGACATATTCATTTTCAGTGCATGACAGTAGTTCACTACATCCCATGGACAATATACATCAACAGAGCCAAACTGATAGCCATCATACCATTTCTTTATGGCGTCATATTTTTCCATGAAACCATAGTATTCAAGCATGGATGTGACTTCATCATCAGTAAAACCAAAATATTCATTGTATAGTGCATCTTTTACCGTATAAACGTTAAAATTATTAAGTCCTGTGAAAATGCTCTCTTTAGAAATACGCAGGCATCCCGTAAGTACTGCAAACTGCAGGCTGTTATTTGTTTTAAGCGCCTGACCAAAGAGGACTCTGATTAATTCCACCATTTCGTCATAATATTTTGACTGGTATGCCCTGTCAAGTGGGACATCGTATTCATCAATCAGAATAATGACGTTCCTGCCATAGTGTTTTTTCAGAAGTTGTGATAGAATAGACAAGCTGCCTCTTAAAAGAGCATCATCCATATCAAAGATGCCTTTATCACTTAGATGAATCAAGGACATATACTGTTTACGTTCCGCGTCTGACAAATTGTCACTCTTCATTAAAAATTGAAACCGCAGCGCCTCTGTTCCTATAAGCATTCGCAGCATATCTTTTGCCTCGTCAAAGTTTCTGCCGCTTACGCCTTTTAAGCTGATACAAATAACAGGGAATTTGCCCATATACTCATCACAAAGGGCTTTTTCTTTAGAAATCTCAAGTCCATCAAAAAGCGTACTGTCACTTCCTGCCTCAAAAAAGTATTGCAGCATACTCATGTTCAGCGTCTTCCCAAAACGTCTCGGGCGCGTAAACAGGTTTGCCTTTCCCAGGTTGTTGAGCAAATCCCTGATAAGTCCTGTTTTGTCCACGTAGTAAAATCCTGCTGTACGGATTTCCTCAAAATTTTCAATACCTGCCGGAAGTTTTAATTTCCTGTTCATGCCGTTGTCCTTCCTTTCATTTTATTTACTACCCGATCTTCCTTTTCTTTCCCATCCACAACATCATTTTTTATCCTGCCATCTGTTATGTCTCCTACAAGGTTTCTTTTTGTATAACCATAGTAGCACAGAATCCTCGGTTTTACAATTCAAAAAGCATGTCTATTACTTTTATGCGGAGATCGGAGTGTAAATTTTAAAATATGCAAATTCCAAGCTATCCTTATATTGTGAAAAGAACAGGTATCGTGTATACTGATAAGAAACAGAAAACAATTCCATGCGGAGGGATGCCATATGAATGAAAACAGAGCAGGCCTTGGATATCAGGATTTTGAGGAAGTAAGGGAGAAACATATATTTTATATTGACAAGACCGATTTCATAAGGGAATGGTGGGAAAATGCTGATAAGGTTACGCTGATTACGCGTCCGCGCAGATTCGGAAAAACCCTGAACATGAGTATGACAGAATGTTTTTTCTCAAATAAGTATGCGGATAAGGGTGATTTGTTTGAAGGACTGTCCATATGGGAAGAGAAATTTCCTGACGGAGAATATAAGTACAGGAAGCTTCAGGGGACGTTTCCGGTAATCTTTTTGAGTTTTGCCAATGTCAAGGCGACATCCTATGAGGAGATGGTATTTAAGATTACGCAGGTGATTGCTGATTTATATAATGAGAATGATTATCTGTCAAGCATGAATCTGCTGAATGAAAACGAGCAGGAATATTATCAGAGTATAAAGCCGGGGATGGATACAAAATTAGCCACGAATGCAATATATTTAATGGCTGGTTTTATGCAGAGGTGTTATGGTGAAAAAGTAATCATTATTTTGGATGAATACGATACACCGATGCAGGATGCGTGGATTTCAGGATACTGGGATGAGACTACAAGTTTTTTCAGCAGTCTGTTTAATTCCACATTCAAGACAAACAAATACCTTGAAAGGGGACTAATCACTGGCATAACAAGAGTGGCAAAAGAAAGTATTTTTACAGGTATGAATAATCTTGATGTCATAACTACAACCTCTGATGAATATGCGACCTTTTTTGGCTTTACGGAGGAGGAAGTCTTTATAGCGCTTGAAGATGCCGGATTGGGTGAGCACAAGGACAAAGTAAAGAAATGGTATGATGGATTCACATTTGGAACCCATACAGATATCTATAATCCATGGTCAATTGTATCATTTATCAAGAAAAAAGGGAAATATGACACATATTGGTCAAACACAAGCGGGAATGGACTTGTGAACCAGTTGATACAAAAAGGAAATCAGGATATCAAACAGACAATGGAATACCTCCTGCAGGGTAAGAGCTTTGAGGCGGAAATTGATGAAAAGATTGTATTTGACCAGTTGAACGGCAGCACGGATGCGGTATGGAGTCTTTTGCTTGCCACAGGATACCTGAAGGTGTTAAATGTAAGAACACTGGATATGGATGAAGAGGGCGTGGGTGAGGAAGGCGATACATGGTATACGCTTACTGTTACGAACCTTGAAGTGAAAAAGATGTTTCGCAGGATGGTCAGGGGCTGGTTTGGCGGCAATGCGGAAATTCCATATAATAATTTCATCAAGGCGCTACTTATCAATGATATTGATGGAATGAATGAGTTTATGAATAAAATCGCGCTGCACAGTTTTTCAAGCTTTGATATTGCGAAAAACGTATCGGATGATGATGCGCCTGAGCGGTTTTATCATGGATTTGTGTTGGGGCTGATGGTTGAGCTTTCGGGAAGATTTGAAATTACTTCCAACAGGGAAAGCGGTTTTGGACGTTATGATGTTATGCTTGTACCGTTAAACAGGGAGAGGGACTGTGCATATATCATTGAGTTTAAGGTGCATAAACCATCGAAAGAAAAAGACCTTATGCAGACTGTTGCGAATGCCCTGTCTCAAATTGAAGAAAAGCTATATGATGCCAAACTGATTGCGGATGGTTTTTCTCCACAACAAATTCGGAAATACGGATTTGCATTTAAGGGAAAGGAATGCCTGATCGGATAAAGGCTGTCATATCAGGCAACATCCACAGTATCATTTTTCTGTCCTGCCACCTTGCGAGGCAAAACGATCACCCGCTTCATGCGGATTATCGCCTTTTGCCCATAATTGTATAATGCTTGGTCGCTCTTATGACTATAGCATTTGCCGATATTTCATCATTCTTGCCATGTGTTGTAAATTTTGATATTGAATTATACAGCAGATTGGGCTATACTAATAGCAGAAAGGAGCTGAACCTTATGCCAAACATTAAACCTATTTCTGATCTGCGTAATTACAGCGAGGTACTGCATGATGTAGCAGCAGGCGCTCCCGTTTTCCTGACGAAAAACGGTCGGGGGCGCTATGCAATTATTGATATACAGGACTATGAAAAGGCACAGGCAACCATCCGATTGATGAACGAGCTTGAAAAAGGTCGGAAATCCGGGGAAGAGAAAGGCTGGATGACATTGGAGGCTGTGGAGGAAAATCTCGGGCTTTCCCATGAATAACCTACATTTATCGAAAGAGGCGCAAAATGACCTGACCGAAATCAAAGTCTATATCACGGGGGAGCTTGAAAACCCGGATGCGGCTCTGGCAACCGTAAGCAGAATCACAAACAAAATCCGTGTACTAAAAAATCAGGCTTATATAGGGACTCCGCTTTCTTCGGTCGCGGACACGGAAAGCGATTACCGTTTTCTCGTAAGCGGAAACTACCTTGTGTTCTATCGGATCTATGGAAAAGATGTCTATATAGACCGTGTTTTGTATGGTCGCCGCGATTATATGCGTATTCTATTCGGTGGTGCGCAGACAGATGAAATAGATGAATAACAGCATGATTTTCCCAGTACTGAGAAAATGATATAAACCCTATTAGAAAACCGCTTGTAATAACACAAGCGGTTTTTTCGTGTGCAAAGCAGTGTAAAAAAATCAACAAATATACCATGATTTTGCCGGTTTCCTGTTCCGCTTTCATAACGTCTAAGCAAGCCATAACATCCATAAGCTGATTAAGAAAGAAATATTGCGCAAAATGGCAAAATTTTAGTTCCGTTTTATCTGGGTTAGGATATAGGGCTAGGTAACAGATTATAAAAACTGTTACATAACCTTTCTTGGACAAGTAGAAGGATATTTATAATCGCAGTAATTACCAAGTTACAAAGCGCTATCTTGGTATAGCCC
>CAMWJQ010000272.1 GCA_947174615.1 uncultured Lachnospiraceae bacterium | reverse complement strand
TCATAAAAGTTTTCCCCCTTCGGTTCGTTCTATTTCTTTCTATTACTCTCTATTTATTCCAATTGCAGTAGGTATCGTCTGTCAGCTCAGATCAAATGAGTGATAACCGCTGGCTTCGATATGCATGTACAACCTGTGAAATGCGTTCTCATTGTCAAATACAATTCGAAGCCGCTGCTTCTGCGACGGATAAAAGAACGCAAAATACGGCGGATTTCCTATAATGTCCCGCAGGGCAATACAGCCTTCCCACTGCTCCATCTGTTCGCACTCTTCAAATACGAGCACCCTGTTTTTTGTGAAGGCGATGCCGCCTTCAATCAGCTCCTCAATCTCTTGAGCAGAGATCTCTTTCTCTATCCGCTCAGACAGATGTATATCAAAATCCGTGTCGATATACTGTATTTCATCAAACGAGAATCCTCTCTGTATACCGTTATCCGTATTCTTCTCCATTTTTTCCCTCCTGCAAAAAGCCTGCTTTAGTGATTATGCCAGTCAAGGGGCGTGAGGTTTTCATCCAGTTCGTCATACGCGGCGTCTAATAAATTCCTTCCCCAGCAATCCGAGAACTGGAAACTCATAAATCTTCCATTCAGATAAAGGCAGTCTTGTTCGATCGCTTCGTACAAACCATCAAAATTAAACATTGGATACTGTTCTCGAAGCCGCCCCTCCAAGTCTGGCTTCTCGATCGTCCCATTGTTCGGCTGTCTGTCAAACGCCTCAAATCCCCAGCTTCCGATACTTTCATGCCCATCATAGATTTCATGTGCCAGGTTCTCCATATCATAGCCGTCCAGCGCCCCCGGAAGCACCGCCTCCTCAATCTCCCAAAACGGATACCCGCACGCCTCAAGATTCTCAAAAAGACAATACAGAATATAGTCATTGATCTGCTTTACATTTTCCTGTATTTCCAACTCTTTCTGATTATAATAACCCTCAAGCCCCTTTGCAACCGCGGCGCCGTCCTCCCCTTTGTCCTTTAAATAAGGACACAAAGGTTCATAGAAATAGGAATCTTCCTCCTGCAAATCCTCCAGAAGATCTTCTAATTCTATATCAATCGTGATGTTTCCCTCGCCAAAATCTTTATTTTCATATACGCCTGCAATCCCGATCGAAAAGGTTCCTTTTGCAAGAAACATACCGTCTTCGCATTTAATCTCTATCATTGTTTTCTATCTCCAATATAAATTAAATTTGTATATTCCACCCTGCTCTGGCTTGCGTCCTTTGCACTGTCATGCTACACTAAGAATCTATAGACGCATAACGGATGGCATAATGACCAAAACCTGCACACAGGCAGATCAGAGACTTTTCATAAATTTGCCGTGAAATATACTATATATCATAGCACAAACGAGGGAGGCGGACAACCTATGAAGCTTGATTTCAATTCGACACATTCCACGCGTTATCTACAAGTATATGACTATTATAAGGATCTGATTGTCACGGGACGCTTGATGCCGGGGACGAAAATGCCCTCCATCCGGCGCGGCGCGGTGCAGTTAGGTTTGAGCCGCACGACCATCGAGACCGCCTATCTGTGCCTTGCGGCAGACGGCTATATTATTTCCAGACCGCAGAGCGGATACTATGTCACAGACCGAACCGCGATGGTGCTTTCCAGCCAGCCTGTTCACAACGCAAAATCCGACACGGCAGCCGCGCGGCGCATCCTCTATAATTTTACCTCAAACAATGTGGATGCGGACAGCTTTGACTTCAATCTATGGCGCCGCTACATCAAGAGCACCCTGCGGCAGGACGGGCGTATGCTGACCTACGGCGAGCCGCAGGGGGAGTACGAGCTGCGCGAGGTCATCTGCCGTTATGTCATAAACAAGAGAAACGCCGTCTGCCGCCCCGAAAACATCGTGATTGGCGCCGGCTCTCAGGCGCTGCTCAATATCTTATGCCCGCTCATCAAGGCGCGCGAGACAGTATGCTTCCACGACACTCGGTTTGCACAGGGGATGGTTATTTTTGAAGATTATGGATTTGACGTCGAAAAAGACAAGGAAAACGCAAACGTGCTCTACATGACGCCGTCCCATATGACATCCCTTGGCGACGTGATGAGTGTCGAGAAACGGCTTGCGCTCCTAAAAGAATGTGCAGTGCATAACCGGCTGATTATCGAGGACGACTACGACAATGAATTTCGGTATTTCAGCAAGCCGATTCCCTGTCTGCAGGGGCTTGCAGGCGGCGAGAACGTGGTCTATCTAAGTACTTTTTCGAAACTTCTGCTGCCCTCCATCCGCCTGAGTTTCATGATTCTGCCCGACTCTCTGCTGCCCTTATATGAAAAGAAAAAGGCGCTCTACAATCAGACCGCCTCCAAGTCAGAGCAGCTTGCGCTGTGCCAGTTTCTGCGCGATGGGCACTTAGAGAGCCAGATTCGAAAGCTAAAACGCCTGTATGCCGGCAAGGCAAAAACGTTGTCCGCCCTCTTGGAAGAAGCATTTGGCGCACGCGCAGAAGTCTATATGGGCGAGTCCGTCTTCCTTGTACACCTGAAAATCAAGTGCGCGCTGACCAGCGATGAACTGCGCGACAGAGCTGCCGCAAACGGGCTTCTGGTCTTTCCTTACCATAAGGATTCAAAAAAGAATGACGGCTCTGCTCATATCGCGCTCTCCTGCTGTGAAGTTCCTGTGGAAAAGTTTCCGGAAGCAGTCAAACTATTATGTTCGCTTCTGCAGTGAACGGGTTCTGCCCACAATCCTGTCAGCGCCGCAGCCTGCTCATAACGCGAAACAGTTTCCTCATGTCCACCGGCTTTGCCAAATGTTCATTCATCCCGGCATCCTTTGACAGGGCGATATCCTCCTCAAAGGCGTTTGCCGACAGAGCGATGATCGGCACAACGCCAGCGTCTGCGCGATTCAGACCACGAATCACGCGCGTCGCCTCGTATCCGCTCATAACCGGCATCATCAAATCCATGAGTATGCAGTCAAAGGTTCCCGGCTCGGATGCCGCAAAGGTATCCACCGCGACCTTTCCATCATTTGCGGTCACGACCTCCGCGCCCGCCTCCTTTAGCAGGAACTCTACAATCTCACAGTTGATTTCATTGTCCTCTACCAGGAGAACACGCATATCCGCAATATTGCTCTGCAAATCCTGTTCTGTGTCCGCAGGCTGCGCACCCAGCGTCTCATCGATTCGGATGGGCAGCGTAATCTGGACGATGCTCCCCTTGCCGAGCTGACTGTCTATCTCAACGGTCCCGCCCATCTGGTCCACCAGTTTTTTCACGATGGACATCCCAAGCCCAGCGCCGTTATAGTGGGTTCTTGCCCCCTGGTGTTCCTGTGTAAACGGTTCAAAAATGTGCTTTTTGAACTCTTCCCCGATGCCGATTCCGGTATCTTCAATCGCAAAGCGATAATTCGCAGTTCCGCCCTGACATGTACTCTCTTGTATCTGAACAAACACAGAACCATTCGGACGGTTATATTTGAGCGCATTTTCAATCACATTCATCAAAATCTGCTTTAAGTGCAGCGCATTTCCAATCAGTTTGTTATGCTGCACGCTGGTCTCTTCCAAGCGCATGCGGATCCCTCTCTCCTCTGCCTGAGGGGAGAGAATCGTGATGCAGTCCTCAAGCGTATCATGAAGGTCAAACGGCTCCTCCACCGCCGCTGGTCTTCCGCTCTCAAGCTTGCTGACCTGAAGCACATCATTTACAAGAGACAGCAGATGTCCTGTTGAAACGCGGATTTTCTTCCGGCACGCCTTCTGCTGCACGGCATCATTTTGACGCTTCTCCATGATTTCCAGCATGCCGAGAATCCCATTGATGGGCGTGCGCAAATCATGGGACATGTGGGACAGAAATTCGCTTTTTGCCGAGTTTGCCCGTCTCACCTTTTCCAGCAGTTCCATAATCGCCTGATCCTGCTTTTTTCTTGTTATCATAATCTCCGTGATGTCCTGATGGTATCCGTTCAGGCAGACGCCCGGTTTTTTGAATGTCTTGTCCGGCACACCGCCGCAGCGGACATAGATTTTGCCAAGTTTGGGGTGATGCCAGGGGTAAATCACCTCAGAACGCCCTGTTTCCAAAATGTCTGTCACGGCCTCCTGCACCATCTCCACATAGTCCGGATCAATGTGTTCAAACCAATGCCGGTAGCACTCCTCCGGTTCGATCTCCTCCGGCACCCCCAGCAGAATCCGCATGGTCCGATCCGCATACATCCTCGGTCGGCAGCCCTCCTCCAGCTCGATCGACCAGATGCCGGTTCTGGCACCCTCCAGAATATCTTCCAGACTCTGCCTTGCTTCCAGCTTGTACTTCTCTTCCTGCTCTACCACGGCATTGATATCGCGCTGGGCAAAGATCGCACAGTTTTCTTTCTCCGTGGCGGAAAAATGGATCTCTAAATGTTTCAGTCCGAAAGAATTGTCTTTCACCTGATACCGGACAGAAAACTTTTTCTTTGCCCTGAGCTGTTCGAGCACATAGTCTTTTTGGGTCATCGAACTAAGACGTTCCTGATCCCGGGAAACCACATACCGAGAAATATACTGCTCTATAGCTGTCTGATATCCTTTTTGAAAGCTTTCGACCCAGTCCATCCCCATCCGTTCACTGTCGCGGTAGATTTCGCACTCTCCTGTGTCAAAGTTGACTTGGTAGATATCCAGATAGTCCACGCTGAGGGCATGGAGCACATTGTGGCTTCTCTTTTGCAGCTCACGAACCAGATTGCGCTGTTTCAGGGAGGACACGATAAAATAGGCTGCCGTTTGAAGCATATTAGAAGCATAATCGAGAGATTTCACAGGCGGGTTGTCCACGCCGTAAAATCCAATAATCTTATTTCCGTCATAGAGGGGCACCACGACAAGCGAATGAATATTCTGTCTTTTTAGATTCTCATACTGAATCGGATCGGTCTCCTGAATATCTTCCAGACACTCAATAACAATATGCCTGCCAACGCGAAAATTCCGATACCAGCTGGCACACACCTCTGCGGGAAGATTTTGAAGATTCTCTATTTCCGGCCGCACCCCATCTGCTGCCCACTCATAGGTGTTGTCATCTCCGCCGGACGCGTTTTGCTCAAAAATATAGGTCCGCTCTCCATTCAGCGCCTTTCCCAGATGCTCCAGCAGTACATCCAGCGACCGATCCGGATTTTCCTCGAGAAGTGCGACACGAAGCCCCTCATTAATGACAGTCTCCAAATTCTGAACACTCTGCATACTATAGTACTGCTCCTGTCCACTATCAACTGAAACGCTTTTGCCGGTCCGTTCAAAAAGCTCTCTTGAGTAATCCATCTGCCATCCCTCCATATTGTCCGTCTTCCAACCATAATCACTGTACCCGCAAATTCCAGTATGGAAGCGCTCTTCGCAAAAAGCCCTTTTTAAAATGCCCTAGCGCTTCCCCGCAAAATTCATCAACTTTTGTATCATAATATCATCTGCCCCCAATCACGTCAATATAAAGGGCAGGCATCATCTTTTCGTCCGCAAATGTTCAGTCTTCTCTTTCCTGTTACGGACAGTAATTATATTTTACAAAAAATTCAAAAAAGTACTTGATTTTTTATTTAAAACGAGTATAATAAATTCGTAACTGTTCAAAACAGATTATTTTCGTTGCGTGGCTCAGTTTGGTAGAGCGCTGCGTTCGGGACGCAGAGGTCGCAAGTTCGAATCTTGTCGCAACGACTGGCTGAAAGCCTTGAAAACACTGGACTTTTAAGGGATTGTCCAGTGTTTTTTTGTGCTTAAAAAAGGGAAGGGTCAACAAAGTTCCAACAGAATTTTTTGAACTGCTTACGAAACGGATATTTAAGGGACTTGAAATGTTATGGGAAAATGGGAAAATCTCGGGTGATTGGGTGTAAAATGTAATGTGTGCCTGTAAATCTGCTCTGAAAAGAAAATGTCGGACAGCAAATTTTCTTTCCTATCTCCCGCACAAATACAGCGGATTAAA
>CAMWJQ010000271.1 GCA_947174615.1 uncultured Lachnospiraceae bacterium | reverse complement strand
CGGTTCCCGGCTCAGATAATACTCTGTGTCATACGTAAGATCTTTCCTGTTTTCCATCAATTCCAGCTCCATCGTACTGCAAAATGCCGGATGCCATTGTGTCCTGTTTTCAATCTCCAAATTCGTTTCCTTTCCATCACTGCAATACACCTTCATGCAAAACGCTTCATATATCGCAAGACTTTTATATAAATATTATAACATACTGCGAACTACTGCCGCAATCAATTTTAAAACATTCACACCTCACTTCTGATTATAACACCTATACACCCTTTCTGCATTGGACAGATTGTCCAAAGACGAATTTTGACCTGGCAGGTTATAATCCGCGCCGAAAAAGGACGAACTCATAAAGAACGAACTCATACACGCCCGGACTGCATCAAACTGCTGGAGGAATATCGTCTCAGCCCGCGGTAAAACACAAACACTGCGGCTGCTGACAAGAGTACCAGATACCCCAGCACTGCAAGGAGCTTTCGTCCGTCAAACGCTATCATAATGTGTACCGGATGATAAATCGCCATGCCCACTGGTATGAGATGATAGAGCAAAAAACGCGCAGCTCCCTTAAAAATACCGTCTGGATAGGTCGCAAAACTGATTGTGCTGCTCACCATATGGCTGGCAAACATCTCCGCACGCACAAACCAAAAAGTCAGGCTGCCCATCAATAGCGCAAATGCCGTCATGATCAAAGCCCCCGTCACCGTGAACAATAAAAATAACAGCAGCCGTTTCACGCTGAAACAAAAGATGCAGACGAGCAGCAGCCCATACGCCAAATCCCCGATGGCAGACGCGGAAGTCGCAGAGGTCATCACACTGAGGAGAACATTTTTCGGCTGCACCAGATAGGCATCGAGTTTACCGTTGATGATCAGCTCCGGCAGGGAAAACACCCGCGAGAACAACAGACGTGACAGTCCGAAGCTGCTCGCGGCAAGCCCCCACAGCAGCATCACATCGCGCATGGTATATCCGCCGACATCCTCCCTCAGCCGCAGCAGTATCACCCATTGCACGATAAAAGTCGCATTGTTGAACATCATAAACAATATGTTGGTCAAAAAAGTCACTTTGTTGAGCATTTCCCGCATAATGTTGTATTTGACTGCGAGTGCGCACACCCGCATCTGATTTTTAACCGCCGTTAACATACAGCTTCCGCCCTCCTTTCTCATAAATCCAAAATAGAATCACACTGCCAAATGCCAAGTAAAGCATCTGCGCCAGCAGGATTTCCAGATACTTTCCTGCACTGAAATCCACAATCAGCTTCGCCGGACCATAGCAGACCGTATAGATCGGCGTGAGTTTCAGCACGGGCTGCAATGCCGCCGGAAAAATCTCCACGGGAAAGATGGTTCCCACCACCAGAATCAGCTTGTCATACAGCCACTGAAACGGATTCGCGTCCTCAATCCAGAACGAAAGCATACCGATACATAATTTGAACACCGCATGAATCGTCATGCCCAGCACGATACAGGGCACTGCTGCCACAAGCGTTATCCAGTGAAAATCAGGAATCTCCCCCACCATCGTTATCCCGATCACTGCAGTAAGCCCTGCATACATGGGCAGCTGGATATTCCATTCCCCTGTGTATTTTGCAAGAATATATAGCGGATAACGATAGGGCTTATTCACCAGATAGGCGATATTTCCGCCTCGGATATCTGCTGACACCTGTTCCCTTATCGTTGACGAGCGGGCGCCAAACCAGATCATCTCTGTGATCATAACATACCAGATCATTTGCGCCTTGGTGTATCCGGCAATCAGATCGCCCGGTGCTGCATACATATACTCCCACAGATGGATAAACACAAAGATCAGTATCAAGTAACTGATAAATCCCATTGCAATATTCGCGGTGTACTGCAAATTTTCCATCAGCACGGACTGATAAATGACCACATATTTTCTCATAAACCATTTTCCCTCCCCTCTGTCTTGTAGATTTCCATGATAATATTTTCCAGCGAAATATTGGAAATGTTGATGTCCTCGATGCGTTCCGCGTCAATGCTGCGCAGCACATCATTGATTTTTATGACTGCCGTATCCACTTCGAACTTGATATTTCCACCCTTTTTCTTCAGGACGGTGATACCCTCTATCGGCGGCAGGCTCGCCTCCTCCTGCAGTTTTATCTCCACAATTTTCTTGTTGAGATAATGATATTTTAAGTGTTCCATCGAATCATCGAGCACAATCTGTCCGGCGTTCACAATAACAATGCGCTTGCAGAGCTTCTCAATATCTCCGATATCGTGGCTTGTCAGGAAAATTGTTGTGTGCAGCTCTTTGTTCATCTGTTTGATTAATATACGAATGTTTTCTTTCACGACAGGGTCAAGCCCAATTGTCGGTTCATCCAGAAATAATACCTTGGGTCTGTGAATGAGGGACGCCACGATTTCACACCGGATGCGCTGCCCCAGCGACAAATTCCGAACTGGTGTATTGATAAATTCACCCAGCGCAAAAATCTCTGTAAGCTCCGCGATGCGCGCTTCTGACGCGTCGTTGTCCAAGTCATATATCGCTCCGAAAAAACGAAAATTGTCATATGGCGTCAAGTGCGTCCAGAGCTGTTCTTTTTGACCAAATACCGTCCCAATCTGATAAGCAAGCTGCCTTCTTCTGCGCACAGGATCGATGCCAAGCACTTCAACATGCCCGCTGTCCGGGTACAAAATACCTGTCAGCATTTTGATTGTCGTGCTCTTCCCGGCTCCGTTCGGACCGATAAACGCGAGGATTTCCCCCTCCTCCACGCCAAATGACACGCGGTCCACCGCACAGATTTCCTCCGTCAACGGGTGAAAAATGGACTTGATGCTGCCGCGCATTCCCTTTTCTTTGTGCTTCACCTGAAAATTTTTGCATAATTTCTCTGCCTCGATCACCTTCATTGCAATTCCCTCCTCAATAAAATTTATGAAATATATTGCAGTGCCATTTTTTTTGAAAGGACACTACAAATATTTTCCAGTAGCTTCTCCGTGACGCTTTGTCATTGTCCGCAATCACATCCGGCAGAACATGCAGCATATCCGCAAGGTCGTATGCCATCTCAAATTCACCAGCGTGCAAGACCTCCCTCATGACTTCCAGTGCCAAATTGACAAACGCAAGGAGTCTATCCGGTATAACTTGGTCCGTTTTTTCTCCATAGATCAACCAGCCGCGCCACTCCGGCATCATCTCAATCATCTTTTCACACAGTTCGCTATTGCTCACCTGATTCAGAAAAGCACGATGAAACAGATGCACGATCTCTTCCCCCCTTCGATTTCGAATATCACTGCGCATCAATATCATGATACTTTTCAGATTCTCAAGAATACAGGGATTCATTGTCACATCACCTCCTATATACTCGCCTACATATCAAATGACGTCCCCTGTACTGCTTTGGCGTCACGCTTCACCTGCCCGAGACAGGGTACAAAAAAAGCCGCCATGTTACATACAATTGAATGTATATACCATGCGGCTCTTTGTCTATTACAAATACACAATCTCTTTCGATGTCCGCATAGCCAAATAAGACTTTTCGTCCTACAGCCATGCATCCCACCAAATGTTGTTCGGGTTTTACTCTATGGCTGTACGCTGAAAAATCTGAAACTGCGAAATCATCAAAATAAATAGTCCAGTATTGTGCTTTAACATATCATTGTCTCCCAATTACTTTTATGTTCTTTAAAATTTTAGTTAGTATAGCATAGGATTTGAAAATACGCAAGTAAAAAATTTCCTGTCTCTTTTACTTCCGATCCTCAAGAATCTTCTCCGCGATTTCCTCTATAGAGGCATCTTCATCAAGTCCTGCTAATTCGGGATAAAAAATGTAATCTGACAAATTTACCAGACCTGTGTTCACTTCCAGATACAAAATCCACCAGTCCATTTCTGCCTCGTCATAATCAAGAATATGGACAACAATGTCCCTGATCTGCTCATCTGTCACATCCTCCTTTTCCGGCGGAGGCATCAGCGCACCTCTGGCTGCGGTTTCCAAACTTACAGCCTCATAATAGTTCCAATAATCTTTGATCTGAATATCCTGCTTCCCAGTAATGTCTCTTAACCTGCTCTGCAGCTCTTCCAAGTCCTTTCTCAAATCATCGTCATCTTCACAATACAGTTCTGACATGATTGAATCCGCGTCCTCAATAATCCCCTCTACCTCTGGCAGCTTTGTTTCATCAATAACTGGTTTTTTCATTTTACCCTCCTGAAAATTAATTTTTTTCATCTTAGGAACTGTTCAGAAATTACTTGTGACAAATACGCCGTATAAATGTTCAGCTGCAAAGAAGAAAATCGCAGGCATAGGAGTCAAAGGCATAAAGGGCAATGCCTTACGTCAAGATTTTCTGATGCCGCAGACGGACATTTAGACAAGTAATTGTCATGAGTAATTTATGAACAGTTCCTTCGTATTACGGACTTTTACATGCAAATCTCAATCCGAAACAGCCCCGACGGTATATAATGCTTGCTTGAGACAAGGATCCTTCCGTCTGCGTCCGAGATGTTCTCCTGCACTAACAGGAAAGAATTGTCCTCTGACAGCGTGCAGATCAGTGCTGTAAAATTCCCGGCAGTCGAGTGCGAGCAGATACGCCGGAAACAATTTTTCCCGTCATAGCACCGCTTCTCCAGATACTCCTGCAATTGACTGGACTGGTTTAAGTCAATCTTCTCCTCTCCGATCAGCCCAATCGGCAGAAAACTCAGCGAGTACGCAAGCGGCGTTCCTTTTTGTTTGTACCAGCGGTCTACAATGACCACGGCAGGCGTATACTGTTTGAGGACATCTGAAATTGATTTCGTCGGCGGCTCAATGCGAAATGCCATCTCCACCGTATCCAGCGCCTCCGTACAATACGAATAGACCGGATGCTGCGGGATATTGACTGGATGCTGCTCCTGTTCAATTTGCGGCTGGCTGCACACAAAATGCCCGACGCCCTGCACATTCCTCGTCATCCCATCATCCTGTAGCAGCGTCAGGGCTTTCCTGAGCGTCATGCGGCTCACATCCAGCTGTGCGGACAGCACTGTCTCTGACGGAAGCCGTGAATCCGGCGGAAATGTCCCGTTCTGGATCATCTCATAGAGCTGATCATAAACTTTGACATGCTTTAGTTTATTCTCTTTCGTTTCTTTATTCTCAAATTCTTCCTCTTTTATCATGTCATCCTCCCTGATCATTTTATACCTGTCTAAAAAATATATTAAATTGCGCCAGCCGCTTTTTCATCCCCCAGCATTTAACTGCCGAAGTACTACTCTGCGGTATAGAAACAATTCCCGCACTCCATCTGTTTTTTATAAAACCACACATAAAAAGATGTGTTAGCTCTATAATAAAACTATACAAGTAAAAAGTCAATAAACACAAAAATATCCTCGCTGTACATCATGGTTTAGGTTACAATTCACACCAACGCCAGTTTTTATCAGCATATAAGTAATTGAGGTGTGAATTATAACAGATTTTGCACACAAAATGCTAAAAGGCAAGCATTTTGGCGCATGATTCCCACTACTTTGGCGTAGGTGTGAAAAGTAACCGGTTTAGACAGTATCGTATATCGCCATCTTGCCTTCATGACTTGTCTATTTTTTTCTGTTTGACAGGCATTTTCCTTTTGCCGTGTGCCGGTACAGTTTCCCCTGTTTCAGGTATTATTTATAGTTAAAGGGACCGCGCCTTTTATTCTTCGTCAATATTAGCCAAAAACAACTTGTCTAATTTGTCTAAAAATACATCTTGTTTTTATACAAGTATAATGTTATGATGAATTCACAATCAAGTTCAACAAATAACAACAAACCAATTTTGTGTATGCCCATCTGCGCTGCCGCGAAGCCATCCACTTATGTATAAAAGGCTCGTCGGGCGTACATAGTATATGGCATATACTGCCAAAGGAGGAAAACATTATGCAGAATTATTCAGGTG
>CAMWJQ010000270.1 GCA_947174615.1 uncultured Lachnospiraceae bacterium | reverse complement strand
TTACACAGCCTGTCTTAAAATCATAGATACTGTAAATGTTCCTTCTTGTGTCATCACTGATACCAAACTGAATTGCAGGCAATTCCGTTTACAATAATACAAGTGCCTTGTGATATACGTCCTGATACCTGACCTCTTTCAATTTCTCATAGTAGAATTTTTCATGTGCATCGCTGATAAAAATAATCGCTTTCTCTGCTCCTAACGCTGTACTACTCATGTCTTTTCCTCCATTCTTTGATGATTGACTATAACAAAAAAAGGACATCCTTATTCGTTAAAATAAGTTTGTCCTTTAGGCGCTTATTAGGTTGTTCCTCTACATCATCAAGTATTATTCAGTACTATTGGGTAAAAAATTGATGTACTAACCCTATTTTGATGTACAACAAAAACTCTTTTCAATCCTCAAGAAGTTTCCGTTTTCTCTCAATCATCTCGTCGATTCTTTCTATGAAAGAAGCCACATCCTTGACATTTTCGCATCTCTCGATACGTCCGTCAGGGTATACCCTTTTCGATACGCTCCCGGCTCCGCAGGCGACTATGGTCTGTTTCTCCTCCATAATCAAAATATTATAAATCCCATACTTCCCCTCTTTTGCATACCCGACATTCTCAAAATTTCCCGACATATTTTTCTGTCGATAGAGATAGTAAGGCTTCATCCCCAATGCATATGCACCGTTCTGCGCAATTTCCATTGTGCTGTCTGTATTGCGCAGCGTTGTGATGCCGTTTTCTTCAATCCACTGGCTGAGCTTTGATGCACGTTTAACTGCAAGCGAATGTACTGTCAGGCTGTCGGGATTTAGTTTGCTAATCTCATGCATCGTATTCTGCACATCTGCTTCCAATTCCCCGGGAAGCCCTAAGATAATATCCATATTAATGTTGTCAAAGCCTGCCTCCCGCGCCAGCCAGAACGCGTCCTTTACCTGTGCAACGGTATGCTGTCTGCCAATATATTTGAGCGTTTCATCCTTCATCGTCTGCGGATTTACTGAGATGCGGGTTACACCATGCTTTTTCAGCACATCAAGCTTTTCCCTTGCGATACTGTCTGCCCGCCCTGCTTCCACGGTAAATTCCGTCACCTGCTGAAAATCAAATCTGTCACGCACATGCTGTAACAGCTGATCTAATTCCTCTGCTTCCAGTGTCGTGGGCGTTCCGCCGCCAATATAGACAGTGTCTAAGATTTTGTTTTGATATGTTTCTGCCACAAAATCAATTTCCTGAAAAAGTGCCTGCAAATATTCTTCTACCCGCTTGCGCCACACAGCGATTGAATAGGAGGTAAATGAACAGTACAGACATGTTGTTGGGCAGAATGGAATGCCGATATAGAGGCTATAACCGTTCTCATAATGAATCCTGTCAAGGATTGCTTTCTCGCGTCTGGCAATGTCGAGACTTAACTGTGCCTTGTCATCACTGACAGCATGTGCTGCCTTAAGCCATGTGACAATCTCCTCATCCCCCTTACCTTCTGCCAGCATTCCCATAGCGAGCTTTGTCGGTCGGATGCCTGTAAGATTTCCCCACGGAAGTGTTTTACCTGTATAATCGCACAAATCATAATATATCGAAAGTTTGCACTCCTTTTTTGTGACATCCGTGTCATTTTTGTATGTATGCATATACTCTTTTCTGCCATCTATGTCGAGTATCACTCTCATACTGTCGTTGAAAAGATGTACAATCATTTGATTTTCACTGTCCTGATGTCCGTCCTGTTCCTCCGCTGCATACACACTCACATCATGCTCTGGATAAAATGACTTCAGCAGCGCATGTAAATCATATTGATAATTTTCCCTGTTTGTATATATACTTATCATTTCTATCTCCCTTATGTACTGTGGCACATATTCAAATTACAGTTCCTCCCATCAGGACGTTTTTTCCTGTGTATGGAAAAACTGTAACGCACATTACAATGCCTTTTCAATGGAAAGTATCTGATATCCTGTCACGGAATAATCATTCGCTCCGATTTGCCAGCGAAAATCATCTTCTCGGTCCAGATCGCCTATTGATGCAAAGCTCTCCTCATTATCTTCGGAAAAATAATTCACGACAGCTTGCTGATCTTTCACCAGAATTGAAAGCGTGCAGGGATAGTCCGCATTCCAGCCATTGGTGCTTTCTCTCAGATATAGTTGAATCTCATTATCCTGACCAGAGCACAGTATTTGCCGAATTTGCTGTTCGTACTCCTCCTGTTTTAGGTATTCATTACAGCTGCTTAAATCTTCTATAAACATTCTTATTCTCCAATTCACTACAGAAAAAATCCATGCCTAGAATAGGCATTGACTACCCTAAGCATGGATTATATTTTTTCTCATATCCGACGGTTGTCGCGTCCCCGTGTCCTGAATAGAGCTTCACATCATCTGGAAGTGTCATAATTTTCTCACGGATAGAATCACCTAACTGACGCATCGATCCGGAATAAAAATCCGTTCTTCCAACAGAACCGTTAAAAATTGTATCACCGCAAAACAGCGTTTTATCCTCAGCAGCGTAAAAACAGCAGCCGCCTTTTGTATGTCCCGGCGTATGGAGTACCTCAAAATTTACTCCTGCCATCGTAAAGATCTGTTTGTCATGAAAATATTCATCTGCCTCAAAGCCATATGCTGTGCCAAACCATCCAGACAGATTCTTTTCCGGGTCTTTTAAAATCTCGGCTTCGTCCTCATAGGCATAAATTTTTGCACCGCTGAGCTCTTTGAGCTTCAAGGCGCCGCCTGTATGATCTCCGTGACCATGTGTCAGCAGTATACCTGCAATCTTATCAAAACCAAGGCTTTTCACATCATCATACACAACCTCCCCGTGATCGCCGGGGTCAATAATCACAATCTCGTCCGCGCCTTCTCTGTACACATAATAACAATTGGTCTGGCACGCACTAAGTACTCTTCTCTTTACCTTTAAATCCGCCATATCAGCCCGTCGTCCTTTCAATATCAATCACACTGTCAATCAGCCGCAGCTTATCGACAATCATCTGAAGCTCTTCCCTACAGGTTATCTCAAAAGTCATCGCGATGGATGCGATGTCCTGTTTATTAGTCCTGGTGTTCACAGAACGGATATCAATGTTTTTCTCTGTCAGTTTCTTTGTGATATCTGCCAGCAGACCGCTTCTATTCTGGGCATAGATCACGATTTCTGTCAAATATTTCTCTTTCCGCTCTGCCGCCTCCTCAGGCTGCCACTCTGCATCAATCAGTCTGGAACGATCTATGTCTGACAAACTCATAATATTGATGCAGTCTGTTCTGTGTATGGAAACCCCACGTCCGCGCGTGACAAATCCAACAATCTCATCACCGGGCACTGGGGCACAGCAGCGTGAAAACCGCACTGCCACATCATGAATCCCTTTGACAGTAATCCCCGTATTGCCCTTAGGATGCATCAGTTTATTCGCATTATTTTCCTGTATCTGTGCAATCAGTTCCTCATCTGTCGCCTGTTTCTTGTGCTCCTTGGCGTACAGCTCCTGCATACGGTTGATAACCTGCCCTTCCTTGAGAGCGCCATGTCCGATTGCTGCAAGCACAGCATCCCAGTCATTAAAACCATACTTGTGCATTACCGCCTGTTGCAGCTCTGCCGTCAAGATCTCTACCACATTTACATTCTTAGACTTACAATAGTTCTGAAAAAGTTCCCTTCCTTTAATAATGTTGTCTTCTTTCAGCTCACTCTTGAACCACTGCGTAATCTTGTTTTTCGCCTGTGATGATTTGACGATGTTCAGCCAGTCACGGCTTGGTCCTTTGGAGTTTTGGGAAGTCATAATTTCAATACAGTCACCGTTATTTATCTGATAGTCAATTGTGACAAGTTTCCCGTTTACTCTGGCGCCGATCATTTTATTGCCGACAGCACTGTGAACACTGTATGCAAAATCAATCGGGGTAGAACCAGCAGGCAGATTCTTCACATCGCCTGCCGGTGTGAAACAGTACACATGATCCGAGAACAAATCTAAATCACTCTTTAAGAGTTTCATAAATTCCTTGTTGTCTGCGGTATCCTTCTGCCATTCAAGTATCTGACTGAGCCACGCGAGCTTCTCCTCCTCGCCGCCGCTCGATACTTTGCCGTCACTTGCTTCCTTATACTTCCAGTGTGCGGCAATACCGTACTCCGCAACCCTGTGCATCTCAAATGTCCTGATCTGTATCTCAAATGGCACACCCATCGAACCAATCAATGTCGTGTGAAGCGACTGGTACATATTTGCCTTAGGCATCGCAATATAATCTTTAAACCGTCCAGGCATTGGCTTATACATCTCATGAATCACACCGAGCGCCGCATAGCAGTCCTTGACAGAATCGACAATGATGCGCACTGCAAACAAGTCAAAAATCTGGTCAATGGTTTTTCCCTGATTTTTCATCTTTTTATAGATACTGAAAAAGTGCTTTACCCTGCCGTCAATCTGCGCATCAATCCCTGCATCCGTAATGTGTTCTGTCACCTCGTCCACAATGTCCTGCACATACTTTTCACGCGCATCTTTCCGCAATGCGATTTTTTCCACCAAATCATAATAGGCTTCCGATTCCAGATACTTTAATGATAAATCATCCAGCTCAATCTTAATTTTGGATATACCAAGCCGCTCCGCAAGCGGAGAATATATGTCAAGCGTCTCCCGCGCAATGCGCTTTTGACTCTCTGGCGATTTATATTTTAATGTCCGCATATTATGGAGACGATCAGCCAGTTTAATCAAAATCACACGAATATCTTTTGTCATCGCAAGAAACATTTTCCGCAGATTCTCCGCCTGAAGCTCCTCACGGCTCTTCTGTAAGTCGGGGGCAGCGTCCCCTGTATACTGTAACTGCTCTAATTTGGTAACACCGTCAACAAGCAGCTCTACATCCGGACCAAATTCCTCCTCGAGCTGTGCATTCGTCATAATGGTATCCTCAACAACATCATGCAAAAGCCCTGCAATGATCGTCTCCTTGTCAAGCTCCAAATCCGCGAGTATGATCGCTACACACAGCGGATGAACGATGTATGGTTCCCCTGATTTTCTAACCTGATCTTTGTGCGCGATGCAGGCGGTCTTGTAGGCCTTATCAATCATCGAGATATCATCAGACGGATGATATTTATGCACACGCCGAATAAGCCCCTGATATAACTCATCGGGGCTTTGAAATTCCTTGATATATTCGATTTTCCGTTCGTCTGTTTTTCTGGATCCAGTCTTACTTCCATTTATGATCAGGGAGTCCTCATATGCTCCTGTTCTTGTCTGTTTCTCATCTGTCACTTCGCATCACCAGCCATATTCAACAAAATATTTATACAATCTGTTTCCTACTTGCCCTCATAGGTTATCGCTGCATCAAGCCTGTAGCCTGCAATCCGCTCTCTACCCTTTAATCCTGCAAGCTCCATCAGCACAACGACACCCACTACCTCACCGCCAAGTGACTCAATCAATTTGATCATGGCTTCTGTCGTACCTCCAGTCGCAATCAGATCATCGACTACCAGAACCTTCTGCCCCGGCTGAATAGAATCCTTATGCATCTCTATAGTCGCTTTGCCGTATTCCAGATCATAATCTATAGAAACGGTCTCTCTTGGGAGCTTTCCCTTTTTCCGGATTAGAACAAATGGTTTGTGGTTGTTATAAGCAATAGGGGTTCCAAAAATAAATCCCCTCGATTCAGCGCCTGCTACCACATCGTATTCTAAATCTGTTACCAATTCCTGCATGGTATCTATGGCAAGATGCAGTCCGTCCGAATCCTGCAAAACACTCGTCACATCGCGGAAAATAATACCGGGTTCTGGAAAATCAGGTATCGCTCTTACGTATTCTTCCAATTTTTTCATAATGTATACTCCCATCTTTACTTAAATTTAAGAATTTTGAAATAGATTTTCATAAGAATTTTCTAAAAATTTTACTTGAATATCACTATTATAGTATTATT
>CAMWJQ010000269.1 GCA_947174615.1 uncultured Lachnospiraceae bacterium | reverse complement strand
AAGGCAACGGACTCTGACTCCGTCATTTCAAGGTTCGAATCCTTGTAGCGCTGCTTTCCAACCTCAGCAGGAGTGATGCTGAGGTTTTTGTATGTTCAGAAAAGCCAGTATTTATGCGGTTTACGAGGGGGTGAATATACTATAACTTCATAAAAGCCTGTTGGATGAAAAATTGCTGTAATCGGGATCTCTTCTGCTTTTTCCTGAAAATTCTTAGAAAATTCTGATGGATAGGTCAATTCATAGGTCAATTGATAAATGCTCAAATCGGTTAGATATTCAATGAGAAATGGGAGAATTGGCACAATAAAAACTTAATACAATAAACACATCAGGGAGCATTCCGAATAACCGGAGGCTCCTTTTTTGATGGACAAAGGAGGAATAAACAATGAACAAACCAATGACAACCAGAGACCTGTTCAACAAGATCTGTAACATTTTAAAAGAAAAAGGCAGACTTCCAGACATTCTTGAATACGGATCAGCGGCAAGCAATCCCGTCCCTGTCACGACGTATGAGTATGAGCTGGGCAGTAAATTAGCCTATGGAGGAAACGAGGGCATATATCTGGACATCTGGATGGAGTATTCATCTGGCAGGGAAGAATCAAGGCAGAAGCTGGGGGTATTTAAAACGCTGTATGAGAGCGCTGATGCAATGCGTCTCTGGGGAAGGTGGTTTTACAGGAATGAAATAGGCTGTAAATGTATCGGAGCCTGTAAGGTAGATGGGAACGGCAGAACCATAGAGCTGCAAAGGGAGTTTGGGGTTGGGGATGGATATTCAAGGACTGGAATGCATTTTAGGAGCATCGGGATTCTTGTGTTATGCAGCAGAGCTCTCCGATACCGTGTATACAGGAAACGGTTTGTTAAAGAATGTGAAGAACAGCAGGGATGTCAGAATGAAAGAACGTCTGTGATACAGACGAAACTATATGATTGAATGACAGCCCGGAAATGGATGTGACAGTGGAGAAGCTGCACCAGGCTGTATCGGACAATACACAGCGGCTTGAAAAGCCCGAAATCATGGGAATAGAAGAGATTTTAAATGACGTTGTGAATGAAAATGATAGATCTATGGAAGAAAAATCAGGAAGTAATAACGATGCTGGAAGTATAGAAAAATATCCAGCTGCTGTTCCTGTGTACGTGCTCAGCAACAGAGAACGTCTGCAGGGAGCGGCATGTATGCTGTACCCGGACCTGTTAAGGAGGCTTGCAGATGCGGCGGACAGCAGTTATTACATCATCAATACATGAACTTCTGATCGTTCCGACCGACGGGTTTATGGACAGGGAGGAGATAAAAGAAATGATCCGTGAGGTGAATGACACTCAGGTGAAGCCGGAGGAGCGGCTTTCCTATTCGCTGTATGGTTATGACAAAAAAGAAAATAAAGTAGAGATCTTATGCTAAAGCTGTGCTGATCTCAGAGACGGATGCTGCATGACATGATTGAAAAAAACAAATGACTATGGTAAGATGGTTTCAGGATCAGGGAACAGATGCATTCCATAGTCAGTGTCATGCAGCAGATAAATCTTAGACAATAGATAAAACAATAAGGAGTCTGATAAATAAAAATATGAATAAGAAGGATAAAATAAAAGAGATACAGGAAAATACAAAGGCTCAAAAACAGGATACGGATAATCCGCATGACAAAGGCTACAAGAGAATCTTTTCCATCAAAAAGAATTTCCTTGATTTTATCAAAAAATATATTGCCTTCGACTGGATGATGGATCTGACGGAAAAAGACCTTGTGCTGATTGACAAGGAATTTATCACGGACCAGTTTGATACCTATGAGTCCGATCTTGTGTACAAGGTAAATACCAAAAAAGGAAGTGTATATCTGTTCTTCCTGCTGGAACTCCAAAGCTATAATGATTTTACAATGCCGTTCCGGCTTCTGGTGTATATAACAGCAATCCTGCTCGACTATTTTAAGAACTGTGACAAGGATGCGCGCAGGAAACAAGCTTTCCGCCTGCCTGCAGTCATTCCGATCGTGCTGCACAATGGTGAGCGGAGCTGGACGGCATCCAGACATTTTAAGGAGATGATCGACAAAGCAGAGCTGTTTGGAAACTATATAATAGATTTTGAGTATGTGTTGGTTTCTATCAAGAATCTGGACATATCAAAGATCAGACAGAGCAATACGCTTGTGGACAATATCTTCCTTGCAGACAAGAAGCGGACACGGGAGGAATGGACAGAGAACATGTCAGAGCTGCTGCAGCGGATCAGGGAAATGGAGACAGAAGATCTGAATGAGTGGATTACATGGTTTTCGAATGTCATAAGGAAACTCAATGAGGAAGAGCGTAGTACATTTATAGAGCAGATCAGGAAAGGAGATGAAAAGTTTATGTGTAGTTCATTTGAAAGGCTGCTGATGAAAGAAAATGAACAGGGAAGGAGAAAAGGAAAAGCAGAAGATATAATAGAACTTCTTGAAGAACTAGGAGAACCTTCTGATGCATTAAGAAAACAGATCATGGAGCAGAAGGATGTGAAAGTACTAAGCATTTGGCTCAAAACAGCGGCAAAATCAGAAAGTATAGCAGAATTTGAGGAATCTGTGGGTCTGGTGCAGTTGCAATAAAGAGAATGAATAAAGAGACATATCTTTGTTTATACAGAGTATGCCTCTTTTTTATGCACACGGAAAGCAAAAATCGACAACAGAACGGTATTATATCGCCGTGCGCAAAAAAGTTAAGGAAGGAAACGGGATTCATCAAGTAGTAATGGTTCCGGGAGCTGATAAAGGATAAAATCTTTCTTGTGGAATGCGTGTTTAAAGTGTATAATTTTATTATAAAGATTCATCTGACAGAAGGGAGAACAATATGGAGAGTGCAAAGATAGAAATCAGTGTTCCAAAAGAGATGATAGTATATATGAACAGCAAGGATAAAAAGGAAGAGTTGGAGCGGAATGCATTAATCCTATATCCTTATATAAAGAATCTGACAATTTCACATGGTAGAGCTGCTGAAATTCTTGGTATCAGGAAACTTGATTTAATTACATTATACAATGAAATAGGACTTCCATATCTGAATATGGATATTTCAGAGGTTGAGGAGGATGTCAAAACATATGAAACCATACAAAGGAGAAACAAATGATAGTAGTTTCGGATGCAACCCCTGTTATATCACTGTTAAAAATCAATCAGCTTAATTTGCTTCATGGTTTATTTCAGGAGGTGTTAATACCACAAGCTGTATATGATGAGTTGACTTTAAATCCTGCATTTGAAAAAGAAGCTATACAGATAAAGGAATGTAGTTATATTACGAAAGTTGAGGTTGGACAGGAATCGTCTGTTAATTTACTCCAGCGGGTTACTGGATTAGACCGGGGAGAAAGTGAAGCGATTATTTATACAGACAGCAAAGATGCAGATCTGATTTTAATGGATGAGATAAAAGGAAGAAAAGTTGCAGTGCAGATGGGGCTTCATGTTATGGGAACTCTCGGTATTCTTTTAGAGGCATATGAGCAGGGGCTTTTATCTAGGGATGAGATATTTTCTGGTCTGGACATTCTGAAAAATAGCAGGAGATTTATTAGTGAAGCGTTGTATAAACAACTAATTGAAAAGATCAATAACCGTTAGGTCAATCAATAGGTCAATTTCCTTTTGTGCTATTGAAAAAATCCCGGAAATAAAGGATAAAAAAGCATTCATATGACGGACTCTGACTCCGTCATTTCAAGGTTCGAATTCTTGTAGCGCTGCTTGCGATTCCCTGATAAAGTGATTTGTCAGGGAATTTTTTATTTACAATGTAAGAGCGCATTCCAGAAAGTTGGAATGCGCTTAATGAGGATTAAGACGATGAACAAACCAATGATAATGATAGCGAAAAAGAAAAGATTTCTGTATATTAATGTGGATAGTGATAATAGTGTATGATTTTCATATGAAGCGCACAGGCTTTTTCAGCTTGCATCCTTCATGATCAGATAGTATACTGAATACATAAGAAAGGATCAGGATATGGCAAAAAGAATACAACATTTAAAACCAGATACACCTGATACTGCATAATCTGAATAACAAAGACCTGTTCAATCGTTTATACGGATAGCATGGATGCAGCGTTGATCCTGATGGATGAGGTAAAAGGAGAGAAGAGCTGACAGACAGGGCAGCGCTGCCTGGAAAATACAGAACAAGCCGGGAGGGAAGTTCTAATGAAGCGGGGAAAATTGAGACGGATTTCAGTGGACGGAAGAAGTTATCGGTGGAACTATATGTATGACGATATGGATTATTCCAATTATCCATATTCCTATTATGTGTTTGTTCCGGAAGATAACCAGCGGTTCAAAGTCAGAGTCTATTTTACGAAATACGAGCCACAGATGAAGTTGGATGCATACTTGTATGAGGGGACACGCTGCCGATATCAAGGAGAACAGGCAGTGATGAATTTGTGCAGACCCTTTTTGGCGGCGCAGGTAATCAGGTATGTTTTTGCACATTGCTGTCAGGGCACAGACACGGGCGAGATTGAAATCAGGGATGGGGAAGCGATCTTAGAAAAGCTGGGATATTCAGATTTTTATAGGATATGCTATGCAAGAGATTTTGAATACAGCCGATAATCTAATGTTTAAAAAGCGAAATAAAGAGGAGATAGCCAATGATACAGCTTGTAAAGGGAGATATTACAAAGATTACCAATGTGGATGCCATTGTCAATGCTGCAAACAGCAGCCTGCTCGGCGGTGGAGGCGTTGACGGTGCGATTCACAGGGCAGCGGGACCAGAGCTGTTGTTTGAGTGCCGTCTGCTTGGCGGCTGCAAGACAGGACAGGCGAAGCTGACGAAAGCATACCAGCTTCCATGCAGCTATATCATTCATACGGTCGGACCTGTCTGGAACGGCGGAAGCCACAACGAGGACAAGCTGCTTGCGGACTGTTATCAGAATTCGCTCAAATTGGCAGCAGAGCATGGGATCAAAAGGATTGCATTCCCCTCCATTTCGACAGGAATTTATGCATTTCCGGTGGAACGGGCTGCAGAGATTGCGATCGGAACGGTCCGGCAGTTTTTACAGGAAAATCCGGATTTGTTTGAGTTGATCCTGTGGGTGTTGTTTGATGATAAGACCAAGGCTGCTTATCGGAGGGCGGTGTTAGATGAGCAGTGAAGATAGTTTGATTATGCTGTTAGGAATGCTGATCGTCGGCGGACCGTATGCAATACTGATCGTTGGCAGGCTGTCAATGAATACAGCAGAAAAAAGATATATGGCAGAGCAGAGAAGCACTGGCAGGGACAAACAGCGTATGCTTGATTTTATGCAGATTGTGATGAAGGAATACTATGGGGAATATACATACGTGGCAGGGGGTGACATCATCTCGACTGGCAGATTTTCAGCAAATTATTATCCATATATCGTGGGATTTAACGAGAAAGATCTGGTAATTATTTCATATACTGCACGAAATGGTGCGCTGATTTGCAGGAATGTCCTGCCGGTTGACTGGGGCTGTATGCGTTTAAAATACCGTGTTTTTTCAAAGGGCGTGAAGCTTATAGTGATACTGGGAAAAACGAAACTGCGGATCAAGATCAGCCGCGTTGCGATGTCAGACGGATCGGAAAAATTTGATACGCCGCTTGGCATTTTTCAGGAGAACGAGGTGGACAAGCTCATTAGAAGCCTATTGCGGATTCAGCAAAAGACACAGACAGGAGTATTATAGAGGGATGTATCAAAGAACGGTCAGGACGATGCTGGTGGTCCTTGCATCATGCACTGGAATCAGCATTTTGCTCATAGAGTTTATGTTTTTGTGCTTTGGGGAATGGCGCATTTGGATGGCAGCATTTCGCGAGCCGGTTGACTTGTTTTCAGATTCGTGTGATTTGACACAGCTTGGGGCTGTCTCTTAATCACATCTGACGCTGCCCACGATAAGGCAAGTGTAGATCTAGGTGGTCGCCGTATCAT
>CAMWJQ010000268.1 GCA_947174615.1 uncultured Lachnospiraceae bacterium | reverse complement strand
AAGACGGCATACGAGATCTAGTACGGTCTCGTGGGCTCGGAGATGTGTATAAGTGTCAGGTGTATGAAATGTCTGATAATAATTTCATAATTGTGAAATCTTGTAAAGGACATTACGAAGATTGAGAAAGAGGAAGTTGTTGTAAAAGGCCGCTTCCTTTTAATTGATTTCATGCAGAGCGTGTCACAATTCCTGTATAAGTTTTTCATAAAATCCCACAAATCAGACATTTTACAAATGCTTACGGGATTGTCAGATTACGTATGTAAGTTATCTTCAAAATGCTGCAGATCGCTAACCAAAGAAAATTAAGGAGTATCAAAAACCATGTATCTCATATCTGTCTACTTTGACAGGACTGCCACTAAGAGAATGCAGACACTCATCGAACAGATTGCCGCCGCGTCGGGCAATCACTATATGACAGAAAAGCAGGTGCCGCCGCATCTGACGCTTTCTGCCATCGACGCCCGCAGGTGGATATACTGATTCCGGCAGTAAAACAGCTCAATGGCAGCCTGCGGCAGGGGACGATCCAATTCGTCACAGTCGGTCAGCTGCTGCCCTATGTCCTGTATACCATGCCCGTATTAAATCCATATCTGCAAGAACTTGCATTGCAGATCAACGCCGCCGTGTCCGGCATCCTGAGACGACCGTGAGCAAATACTATCACCCCCGGTCATGGCTGCCGCACGTCACACTGGGAAAAACCCTGTCCAAAGAACAAATGCGGCAGGCATTTGCCATTGTTCAGGACAAATTTTCAGTCTTTGAGGCACGCGTCACGGCGCTTGGGCTGGCAAAGGTAAATCCACATGAGGATGTGTTGTGGTTTGAGCTGCTGCCCTAACCTATTACGATATTGAGGAGGATTGCTTTATGAAGATTGTTTTCTTAGAGCGAAACAGTGCAGGTACAGACATTGATGTATCCTGCTTTGAACAATTTGGCGACGTGACATACTATGCAAACACGACCGCTGAACATGTCGCAGAACGGGTGAAAAACGCCGACATTATCATTTCCAACAAGGCGCCTATGAATCAAATCACCTTGTCAGAGGCGTCCCATGTGAAGCTTATATGCCTGCTGGCTACAGGATATGACTGCGTAGACCTGACTTACTGCAAAAGCCGCGGCATCAAAGTCGCCAATGTCGTGAACTACTGCACCCCTGCCGTCGCGCAGCACACAATCCTGCTGGCGCTGATGCTGTCCGGAAAAACTGCCTTTTATGATGACTATGTGAAATCCGGCGCTTACAGCGCGCAGGAACGATTTTCTAATTTTGACCGCGCGTTCCATGATTTGGAAGGCAGGACGTGGGGCATCATCGGCATGGGGAACATTGGACACAAAGTTGCCGGTCTGGCAGCTGCCTTTGGCTGCAAAGTTCACTTTTATTCCGCATCCGGAAAAAGCACCTGCACAGACTATCCGAAAGTTGACCTGGATACGCTGCTGCGCACCTCCGATCTCCTGTCCCTGCACTGCCCGCTCACCGACAGAACCAGAAACCTCATTGACAGGAATGCCTTTGAAAAAATGAAGAACACGGCAATCCTAATCAATGTGGCAAGAGGACCTGTCGTGAACACACAGGACTTGTATGACGCTCTTGTGAATGGAAAAATCATGGCGGCAGGGCTTGATGTGCTGGAACAAGAACCGATGGCATTATCCAATCCGCTCAGCCGGATCAAAGACAGCACAAAACTTATCATTACACCGCACATGTCCTGGGCAAGCGTTGAATCGCGGACTCGCCTGATAGCCGAAGTCGCAAAAAATATTCAGGCATTTTTAGACGGAACTGACAGAAATGTCATTTCATGAGACTTTCATAGTTCCTTTTCACACTCACGCCAAAGTGGCGGAAATCATAACAGTTCAAAAATTACTTGACAATGCTCTGTTTATTGCTTATGATAAGTATTGTAAATGAAATAAGAATCAAAAGGTGGTGGGAAGATGATGAAGTAACAAAACAGAAAACACAAGTTGAGATTTTAGTTCGCGACAAGGTACTTTTTGTACAATGTCTGATTTGTGTGGT
This sequence comes from uncultured Lachnospiraceae bacterium, assembly GCA_947174615.1. Classification (GTDB taxonomy): domain Bacteria; phylum Bacillota; class Clostridia; order Lachnospirales; family Lachnospiraceae; genus COE1. Next base: position 3,945 of record CAMWJQ010000268.1, on the reverse strand, counting down.
TTTGTTTTGTTATGCTGTACAGTTGGTTTCCTGGCTGTGCAACATCATCGTTTTCCTGCATTCATGCAGGCTGGAGAGCTGCGGTCTCCGGCTTTTCTTATGCGCGCAGCCACATTCAGTATGCGAAAAGCGATGCGGCTTCCCACCGGAAACTGAAAAACAATGACACGCATCTAACATCCCTCGTGTTTTCACAGTCAACAAAATCAGTCAATTATCAGAATGTACATGCACTTCATTCAGAACGTACATGTCATGAAACGGAGGGGATTCTATGATTCAGATCAAACATTTAACCATACGTCACAAAAAAGATTACCGCATATTATTAGAAGATTTCAGCATGAACATCAATCCGGGCGACAAGTGTGCCCTGATTGGCGAGGAAGGCAACGGCAAAAGCACGCTGTTAAAGCTGCTTTATGATCCTGCACTCGCGGAAAATTATGTGGAGTTTGAAGGGACTATTCTGCGCACAGGGGAACGGCTTGGCTATCTGCCCCAGGAACTTCCCGAAAGGCAGCGCCAGCTTTCCATTTATGAATATCTCACGGAAACAGGCTGTTTTTATGACCAGTCCCCCGGTGAGCTTGCCACTCTTTGCGGCAGACTCTCTTTCCCGATGGAAAGGCTTTACTCGGAGGAGCCGCTTAGCATACTCTCCGGCGGAGAGAAAATCAAAGTGCAGCTCATACGCCTGCTCGTCGAAAATCCGACGGCGCTATTGCTTGATGAGCCTTCCAATGATTTGGATATTGAGACGCTTTTATGGCTGGAAACCTTTATCCGAAACAGTGCTGCACCAATACTCTACATCTCCCATGATGAGACATTGTTAGAACGCACTGCCAACAAAATCATCCATATAGAGCAATTGCGCCGAAAAACCTCGCCGCGGTGCACAGTCGCCCAGACGGACTATCAAAGTTATATCGCGCAGCGGAGCCGTCAATTCGAAAAACAGGCACAGGAAGCCAAAAATGAGCGCAGGGCATATGATAAACAACTGGAAAAATTCCGACGAATCCAGCAAAAAGTAGAGCATCAGCAAAATGCCATCAGCAGACAGGACCCCCACGGCGCGGCGCTTTTGAAAAAGACCATGCACCGGGTAAAAGCATATGAGGCACGCTTTGAGAAAGAATTTGAGTCCATGACCGAAATGCCGGAGTATGAGGAGGCAATGTTCACGAAATTCGGAAGCCGTGCCTGTATTCCAAACGGAAAGATTGTGCTGGATTTCTCCTTAGATGCGCTCCGTGCCCCTGCAGCCGCAGACACACAGGAAGGCGCTGTCCTTGCGCGCGATATCTGCCTTTTTATACAAGGACCAGAGCACATCTGCATTACTGGCAAAAACGGCTGCGGGAAAACAACCCTTATGCGCATTCTGGCAAACGAGCTGCTGTCCCGGACAGATCTCAAAGCTGCCTATATGCCGCAGAATTATGAGGAGTTTCTCGATCTGGAGCAGACTCCTGTCGAATTTCTGTCAGATGGCAGCAGGCAAAGTATCTCCACAATGCGCACCTATTTAGGAAGTATGAAATTTACAGCAGACGAAATGATGCATCCAATGCGCGAGCTGTCCGGCGGGCAGAAGGCAAAGGTCCTGCTGCTCTATCTCGACACCTCCGGTTGTGATGTGCTCCTGCTGGATGAGCCAAGCCGCAATTTTTCACCGCTGTCCAATCCCGTCATACGGCAGATGTTAGCCGCCTATCAGGGCGCCATCATCAGCGTGTCCCACGACCGTAAATATATAGCGGAGGTCTGCGGCAAAGTGTATGAACTGACAGCGGAAGGGCTGAGAAAACGAGAGGCTACACCATCGCCCTCCTGATCGCCTCCATCAATGCATCGTATGTCTCATACGCCGCAAGCTCCGGGTTGTCAGCCTTGATTTTATCCGTACTTTTGAACAAAAAGCCCGCCTTGCTTGCCTTGATCATGCCAAGATCATTGTAGCTGTCACCGCTGGCAATGGTTTCGTATCCGATGGACTGGAGCGCCCGCACTGTCGTGAGCTTTGACTGCTCGCAGCGCATCTTAAATCCTGTGATTTCACCGTTCTGCGCCACTTCAAGGGAATTACAGAAGATCGTGGGCCAGCCAAGCTTCTCCATCAGCGGTGTCGCAAACTGCGCAAAGGTGTCACTGATGATAATGACCTGTGTGATAGAACGCAGCTCATCAAGAAACTCCTTTGCGCCCGGAATCGGGTCAATCGTTGCGATGGTTTCCTGAATCTCCTTCAAACCAAGCCCATGTTCCTTCAATACGCCCAGTCTCCAAGTCATCAATTTATCATAATCCGGCTCGTCGCGCGTTGTCCGCTTTAGTTCGGGGATACCGCTCGCCTCCGAAAACGCAATCCAGATTTCTGGAACCAATACACCTTCCAAATCCAAACATGTTATGTACATTCTCAATACCTATGTCCTTTCTGTATCGTGCGGCGGCAGCCGCACTGGTTCTTTACTCCTTAATAAGCCACGGTATTGATTATAACACACTTTCTCCGCCGGATAAAGTAAAAATTTATTTCTCTTCATCTAATGAAGGGCAATCGGAAAATTAATTCCGATCACCCTTCTTGACAGATCGTGCACTGACCCTCTGCAGCATGGAATAATTTCATGCTAAAATCCGCCGCGCCACGTACACCCCGCTGGCAGAGGCGTGCGACAGCGAATGCGTCACGCCGCTTCCGTCGCCAATCACATACAGACCCGGATACCGCGTCTCAAGGTTCTCATCAATATCGACCTCCATGTTATAAAACTTGACTTCCACGCCGTACAGCAGCGTGTCATCATTGGCTGTTCCAGGCGCAATTTTGTCAAGCGCATAAATCATCTCTATGATGCCGTCCAGAATCCGCTTGGGCAGCACCAGACTCAGATCGCCGGGCGTCGCCGCGAGTGTCGGGGTGACCAATCCCTCCTCGATACGCTTTGCATTGCTGCGCCTGCCGCGCACCAAGTCGCCAAAGCGCTGCACAATAACACCGCCGCCCAGCATATTAGACAGTCTGGCGATGCTCTCTCCATAACCGTTGCTGTCCTTGAACGGCTCTGAGAAATGCTTTGCCACCAGCAGCGCAAAGTTTGTATTTTCTGTCTGTTTATCCGCTCCCTCATAGCTGTGCCCGTTCACCGTGACAATGCCGTTTGTGTTTTCGTTGACCACAATCCCCTTGGGATTCATACAGAAAGTACGTACCCTGTCCTCAAATTTTTCTGTGCGGTAGACAATTTTGCTCTCGTACAGCTCATCTGTAAGATGTGAAAAAATGACTGCCGGGAGCTCCACACGCACGCCAATATCCACCCGGTTTGACTTGGTGGGAATCCCAAGCTTGGAGCAAATCCCCTCCATCCACTTACTTCCGCTTCTCCCGACTGAAATGACACATCTGTCACATTCATAGCTGTCCGCACCGCAGTTTATGCGATATCCGCCCTCAATCACTTCCACATCTGTGACAGGCGTATCAAAATAAAAATCAATCTTATCTTTCATCTCGGCATACAGGTTTTCCAGTACGACATAATTGATATCCGTGCCGAGATGGCGGACGGAGGCGTCGAGCAGATTCAGCTTATTCTGCAGGCAGAGCTTTTTCAGGTGTGTGCCTGCAGTAGAGTACATCTTTGTGCCCTCACCGCCGTATTTCATATTGATCTGATCCACATACTGCATCAGCTCGATTGCTTTTGCCTTGCCGATATATTCATACAAAGTTCCGCCAAAGTCGTTTGTGATATTGTACTTTCCGTCAGAGAAAGCGCCTGCACCGCCAAACCCGCTCATGATTGAACAGCTCCTGCATTGAATGCAGCTCTTTACCTTGTCTCCATCAATCGGGCATTGTCTCCTGTCAAGCGCATGCCCCGCCTCAAACACTGCGATTTGAATCCCATTTTTCTGTTGCAGCATCTC
>CAMWJQ010000267.1 GCA_947174615.1 uncultured Lachnospiraceae bacterium | reverse complement strand
GTCCCATATGCTGTTTTCGCCTATGCAAGCAGAAAAACAATTTTTATAGTGCACACAGCTATCATTGTAATATTTTCGATAACTGTTATTAATTTCACGCCGCGCCGTATCCAGATATATTTTCTCTATTTCGTCCTCCGGATCAAAAATTTCCTCCAGCCTCGCAAGCAGTACGTCTCTCCCTGTATCACATTTCTTGGCAAATTCTTCACCGCCTGCCAAAATGCTTATTGTATATAAGTCAAGACTGATATAGCTTCCGCTTCGGTTGACACATCCCCTGACAACGCCTGCATGGCTCTGCCGCATCACTTGTGTAATTTTCCTTTTAAAATCTTCCCCTAAATCCACCTGTTTGATGTTGAATTTTTTCGCAGCCTCCTTGTATTCTGCACATTTGGAAATGATTTCCTCCGAAACCTGTTTTTTTTCCAAGCATTTCAAACTATGGAGCAGTTCTTCCGTTTCCGCAAAATATTTTGAATACATTTCTTTCAGCCCTGTTTCCAGCCATTCCCAAAATCCCTCACGTTTCTGTTGGCAGACCGCCTCATCCACACTCAGTATTTCATTGTCGCTGGTATATTTGATGCCTAACCTGACATTACGGCAGTCAATATGCCCCTCAAGTATGGGAATCTTTCCCTCTTCCATCTTCTGTATAGCTTCATTGCGTTTACTCTCAATTCCCTGCTCATAATCAACGGCGCCGTTCACATTTTCTATTTCATTTGCTTTACCCAGCCCCAGCAAAAACAGCCGCAGCAATATGTCATTCCCGCCTTTTGAAATGGAATGCCTTAACTGCTTATGTGCATTTGCGCCAAAGGACGCTATCTCCTCACACATGATTGAAATTACATCTTTCCTGATGACAGATTCTGTAATATCTTCCCTTATCGAATCTGAATTGCCGTCAATGCCCCTCGTATCTACAATCGAAGAGATGTATTCCGGAATACCCGCTTCAAAATCCCTTCTGTTGACACAGATTGAAATTTTCTCTGGAAATGGTGCGTCCGGTATTTTTCCGTCATTTAGTTCCTGCATGTATTTTTTCAGCCAGTCTTCAAATCTTCCTTCTGAAAACACAAATTCCGTCTTTTCCCTGCCGTCGTAATTGATATTCCGGCTGATTGTGTCCAAAAGATTTTCCTTCGTGCATTCAAGGCTCTGCGCGCCTGACTGTTCCAAATAACCTAAAATGTCTGCTTCTTCCGTTTGCAGTTTACCGTTCTTATAAGGATAGCCTGACATATTGCTGATCAGGCGAATGATTTCAGTGGGCACCTCCACTTTCGGGTCATATATTTTATCCCGAAATTCTTTCACATACTCCCCGAATGCATTCCCAGGCATCTTTGTAATAACAATCCTGCTTTGTTCTTCCGTATACAGTATCCTTGTCTCACATACTGTTGTCCTGCCGCTGGCAGTCTTAAGCAGCGGCAGATCATTAATATTCCCGCCTGCAAAACAGTTTTTGTCAATCAGACCGGTCAGATAACAGATAGCAGTTGACTTCCCTACGCCAACCTTTCCGTTGAAATAAAGGTGATACCGTTCCACGCTGCAGTTTTCTTCAATCACCTTGCTCCGTTTTTTAATGCTGTAAGCCTGCTCACGCACAACATCATGTCTGTTGTCATCATGATACAGTGCGTCAGCCAGTTCCCCAGCCTCCCTGCATTTTTCAATAATCCTTCCTCTCATGCTGAAATCCAATTGATTCATCTTACTTACTCCTTTTGTATATAGTATAGAAAAAGCCTTTTTGCAAGGGAAATAACATCCTGCGGACTGTCATTGTGGAGCTGACTCCTCCTCAGCCTGACGTAGCGGCGCCAGCCCCTCTTTGTTGAAGCGGAAAAATACGGTACCTTCTACATATTCGTCGTCAAAGGCGTATTTTTCGCCTTCATCAGTATTCTCGTAATCCCAATCCTCCTCATGGTATTCGGGATAGGGAATTGCCGCAAACACGAGACCGTCGTAGCCCTCGGGGATCTTGAAGATATATGTAAGATAGTTAAATTTATCTATATACTGATCTCCGCTTGCATCAGCAATCCAGTCACCAAATTCCCATTTGGAATCCATTGTATAGGACACATCGTAGGATACACCGTCAACATCTATCATAGTAGTATATTCTGCGGCATCATCCCCTTCTAAATCCTTGCGTGGAAACTGGCGCCCTGTATACCAATCATAGCAATTCATCATTAAATTCCCAGTACCATATTCAATATTCTTGGCGCTGTCATAATAACACTGATAAGTTCCAAGCAATTCAAGATGCACAAGCAGATATCCGTCCTCTTCTGCCGGTTCACTGTAACAGTCAAGCTGCTGCCATGTGGCATCTGTTACCATCTGCTGCTCCGGATGATACCGATCACGAATGACCGTATCCACCGTACAGTCCACCGGCGCATCCTTCACCAGCGCACCATGCTCCTCAAAATATGTCTGTTTTGGCTCCCCTTCCGTTTCCCCGCATACCGTACAGGTCTTAGGCTCGGAAAAAGTCGCTTCTTTCCATTCATGCGCACACACGGATTCGGTTTCCTCCTGTGGGACTTCAGTGGGCGTATTCTCGACTACGGCAGTGCTGATAACCGCATTGTTCGCCGCTGGTTCCGCCGTATTGCCGCACGCCATAAGCAACGGGACAGATGCTACCGCCATGATTGCCATGTTTATTACTTTTTTTCTCATTTCTGTTTCTCCTTCTTTTAAATTGTGTATTGTGTTTTCCAAAAATCCGGAAAAGTATACTTTTCCGTGTCGTCCATAATGCCGAAAAAATTATGTGAATTATATCGAAATATATTGACAAACAGTATATTTTTTGTTAAAACTTCGTACAAATAACGTACTTGAGCGTAAACCGTTTAAGTATACTCTTTCGGTTTTAAGGTAAAAATCGAAAATTACCCCTTTTCAAATTCTCTTGCTTTATCAAAGAATGTACTTGCTGCCAAGTTACAGGCTTTCGCCGCCTGTTTCAAGGTCAGTTTCTTATCCCTCCATTGTTTATGTACCTCGTAAAAGTTGTCAGGTAATGGAACTGGTGGTCTGCCAAACTTAACTCCCCTTGCTTTAGCGGCAGCAATCCCCTCTGCCTGTCTCTGTTTGATATTGATGCGTTCGTTTTCCGCAACATAACTCAACAGCGCAAGCACTATGTCGCTGATAAATGTACCTAAAAGGTTCTTATCCCGTCTGGTATCAAGGATTGGCATATCAATCACAACTATATCCGCACCCTTTTCTTTTGTAATAATCCGCCACTGTTCATTTAAATCTGCATAATTCCTACCCAAGCGGTCAATAGACTTCACAAAAAGGACAGAATTATTATCCAATTTGCGTAATAATCGTTTATACTGTGGTCTGTTAAAGTCCTTTCCCGATTGTTTGTCCATATAAATCTGCTTTTCCGGCACCCCCATTTCTTTCAGTGCAATCAACTGTCTGTCCTCGTTCTGCTCCCTGCTGCTGCATCTCATATACCCATAAAACTTCCGCCCTTCCATGTCATACCTCCATAATATGGCTTTTTAACACCCGTACAGCAAAATCATATATCTCTATTTCCATACGAATACTGTTGATGAAAACGAAATAGTCCTTCTCTGCCATCTCCTCTGACAGCCGCATTTCCAACCGATAAAACAATGCCTTTACTTCTGCATCCGGCGTTAAAGCCGCTACCAAACATAACCTTTTTATAGTATTCTGGTAATTTCCACACCCAAAAACGACTAATATTCTTTTTTCTTCAATTGTTGTTCTCATATGCCCTCCTCATGCAAGAATGTAAAGCTTATTCGGTCTGCCGCGTCCCTGCCTTTTTCTTTCTAAAAGTCCTGCCTGCTCCAATTCCAGTAAAGCCCTTTTTACAGCAGCGTCGCTCTTGGATAATACAGCCATCTGTTCACTTATTGGAAATCTTGTATAAAGATATCCTTTATCATCCTCTTCTTTTTCATTGACTGTTTTATCCAGCAGCCGGACATAAAGCAATTTTGCGGTACTGCTGATTTTCATGTCTGCCAAAAATCTTGGATATGGCATACTCGGCGGCATCTCTGTATCTGCCGTAAGATAATTACGCTCCATTCATTTTCTCCTTAATCTTATTTTTATTCTGCCGTTCTCCCCCGACCAATATGGTCATTACTACCTTCCTGACAGGCAACCCTTTTCGGCGCTGTGTCGTTTTCTGCTCTTGGCAGGCTCGCATTTTACGCCCGCCAGCAATAGCTGGTTATATGCCAGCCATTCCTTTTCGGCGGACTCGTCTTCGCCTGCTTCCCCGAAACAGTAACAGTAATATGGACGGTCATTCAGTTTTCTTTTCCTCATGGAATGTGTTTATTATGGCACGTTATTGACCTGTCTTCCGTATATCCGTAAATCGGGAAAAACTCCAAAAAAAGAAAAAATTCCGCGATTACGGAAATCTTGTAGTATACTGGATTCAGAAAACCACTATTCGCAGTATTCACTTATTTAAAGGGAGAACTTATGAAAACGAAATTAACAATACAGGAAAAACTAAAAGATTTAAGGGTAGAACGCAGTCTTACCCTTGAACAGCTCGCAGCGGAAACGAGAATTTCCAAAACTGCACTTAATTCCTATGAAACAGATAAGCTGAAAGACATTCCCCATACTGTCATTGTAAAACTGGCAGAATACTATGGTGTTTCCACTGATTATCTGCTCGGACTGACTGAAAACATAAAATACCACAGCATCGGGATTCAGGAACTTAAAATTGATGATGCTATGGCAGAACTTTTGCAATCCGGTCACATCAATAACCGCTTGCTCTGTGAACTTGCCACGCATCCGGAATTTTCAAAGCTAATGACTGATTTGGAAATCTATGTTGACGGACTTATCAACCTTCAGATACAGACCATCAATTCTGCACTAGACGCTGTAAGGCAGCGGCTGTCTGAACAGTTTCATCCGGACAATGGTGATTATTACATGAAGCTGTTAGATGCTTCCCATATAGAAGATGATGATTATTTTCTGAACATCATACAGAATGATTTGAAAGCTGTCATTAGTGACATCCGTGCCCGTCACAAGAAAGATACGGAAAATGCTGCTGACATTAATATCACTGACAAAATTAATGAAACCTTTGATGATATAAACAATTATAACGGCAATCTGTTGGATTTGCTGATGTATTATTTCTGCAAGGAAATACGCCTTCCGTTAAGTTCACTGTCCAGTGAGGAAATACAGACGATGCGTGCATTGTTTCAACGTTCAGGACGTTATAAATCCGAAGCAAGACTTTTCCGCAAGGGACGGAAAAAATAGAAATGACTGTCTTTCCTCTTGAAAACAGAAAAAGCAGTGGACTGTTTTTCAATAAAACTTTGTTCACTGCTTTAATGATTTTATTCAGTCAGCGGATTATGCCAGTACAGGTTCTCTTTTCTCAATGACAGCCTCTACTTCATCAATTGTCTTTTCCACACATTCTGCTATCTGTTCTAATGTATAGCCTTTCATGTGCATATTTAAAATAATTTTTTCTTCTCTTTCTGCTCCGCCTCTTTCTCTAATTCCCTGCGAAAGATTACACATGGCACTCACATCCTTTCTTATTCTATCATCTAACGGAATACTGTACTCTTTCTCCATAATTCCTAATTTTTCATCAACAGACAACTCTATTGACAACAGTGTACTCAACAGACGATGAAGTTCATACTTATCATCATGCTTCGGAAGTTCATTTGATATACCAATCAGGATAATATTCAACAGGTCAAGCCCGCCTTGCCACGGATAAGAACCAACTAAATCATCTTTTGTCAGATGCACATAAGCCATGCTGTTTTCGTCCATGTTCATACATACCCAAATGGAGAAAACACGCTTGATGTCATTATAGTTTGTCTTGACAAAATCACGTTCTTTCTGCGAGGAAACGAGGCGGCTTACATAAAAAACTGCCCTGTTAAGAATATGGT
>CAMWJQ010000266.1 GCA_947174615.1 uncultured Lachnospiraceae bacterium | reverse complement strand
CACTGTGACAGAACTGTATTCTGATTCTTTTATGGCAGATGTCATGCATGAGACATTAGACCGCTCTGCTCTGGCGCGGCTGGTGTGCGGAAGCCGCGTTAATTTAGAGCGTGCAATGCCGTCTTATGGGCGGTTTGGCGGGCATATCGTTGCCGGGCATGTGGATGGTGTTGGTAAAATCACACGGATTCGGCGTGATGATACAGCAGTCTGGTATACAGTCGAGGCAGAGGAGGAGGTTCTGCGCTATATTGTGGAGAAGGGATCTGTCGCACTTGATGGCGTCAGTCTCACCGTGGCGGATGTCGCCCGCAAAAGCTTCTCGATCTCTGCAATACCGCATACTGTTCGCCAGACAATCCTGCAGGAGCGCAGGGAAGGCGATCTGGTGAATGTGGAGACGGATGTGATTGGAAAGTATATCGAAAAGCTGATGTGCACAGCGCCGCAAAAAAAGAGTGTGATCACAAGAGAGTATTTATTAGAAAATGGATTTTAGGGATGGGAGGGTGAAAAATGGCAGAATTTAGTACAGTGGAGGAGGCGCTCTGCGCGCTTAGGGACGGCAGGATCATCATGGTGACTGACGACCCGGATCGTGAGAATGAGGGGGATTTTGTCTGCGCGGCAGAGTTTGCCACCACCGAGAATATTAATTTTATGGCGATTTACGGCAGAGGGCTGATCTGTATGCCGATGTCTGAGGAATATGTGCAGAAGCTGCAGATTCCCCAGATGGTGCAGTATAACACTGACAATCACGAGACAGCATTTACGGTGTCGATCGACCATGTGGCGACCACGACGGGCATCTCAGCCGCGGAGCGGTCTGTCACAGCGCTTGGCTGTGTGGCAGAGGATGCGAAGCCTGAGGATTTTCGCAGACCGGGTCATATGTTTCCCCTGTTAGCGCGGCGAAACGGTGTTTTAGAGCGGGACGGTCACACGGAGGCGACGATCGACCTGTGCCGTCTGGCGGGTCTGAAGGAGTGCGGTTTGTGCTGTGAGATTATGCGTGAGGATGGGACGATGATGCGCGCACCAGAATTGATGGCGCTTGCGCAGCAGTGGGATATGCCATTTATCACAATACGGGATTTGCAGGACTACCGCAAATGCCATGAGAACCTGGTAGACCGGCAGGCAGTTGTCAGGATGCCCACAAAATATGGTGATTTTAGGGCATATGGTTTTGTGAACCGACTCAATGGGGAGCATCATGTTGCGCTGGTTAAGGGAGAGATTGGCGATGGAAGGGATGTCTTGTGTCGTGTGCATTCGGAGTGTCTGACAGGAGATACCTTTGGGTCTCTGCGGTGTGACTGTGGGCAGCAGTTTGCAGCCGCCATGACACAGATTGAGCGGGAAGGAAGAGGTATTTTGCTTTATATGCGTCAGGAAGGGCGGGGCATCGGACTGATTAACAAGCTTCGCGCCTATGAGCTGCAGGAGCAGGGCATGGATACATTGGAGGCAAATCTGGCACTGGGATTTGCGGGGGATGAGCGGGAATATTATATCGGTGCGCAGATCCTGCGCGAACTTGGCGTACAGAGCATCCGCCTGTTGACCAACAACCCGGATAAGGTGTATCAGTTGTCAGGATTTGGACTTGAGATTACAGAGCGTGTCCCGATTCAGATGGATGCCACAGAGCATGATTTATTTTATTTGAAAACAAAGCAAAAGCGCATGGGGCATATGCTTAAGTATTAAGAGCTCTGTCTGTCAATAGGGCGGAGAAAAATGAAGTAAAAACAACCATAATGAAAACAGAAAGGAATATCATATGAAAAAATTTGAAGGAAAATTAGTATCAAACGAGATCAAAATAGGTATTGTGGCAGCGCGGTTCAATGAATTTATCACATCGAAGCTGCTCGGCGGCGCGATGGATGGGCTGATCAGGCATGATGTGCGCGAGGAGGATATTCATGTGGCATGGGTTCCGGGGGCTTTTGAGATTCCGCTGATCGCGTCCAAGATGGCAAAGAGCGGAAAGTATGATGCGGTGATTTGTCTCGGGGCAGTCATCCGTGGCGCTACCAGTCATTATGATTATGTGTGCAATGAGGTTTCCAAAGGAATTGCCGCGGTATCTCTTGAGAGCAGCATTCCGGTCATGTTTGGCGTGCTCACGACAGAAAACATCGAGCAGGCGATTGAGCGTGCAGGAACAAAGGCAGGAAACAAGGGATATGACTGTGCAGTGGGTGCAATCGAGATGGTGAATCTGATTCGTGAGATAGAGAGATAAAGAGTGATTTGACAACAGCCTCCATCATGCGTTATACTTCTCATACAAAGAGGTGAGCAGATGGAGGAACAAAAGGTATCGAACTGGCGCAGCTATAGCGTGACGCTGGTACTCCTCGTATTGAATATTGTTATTTTTATGATATGTACACAAATGGGTGAAGTGGTGTATACTATTGGTAGTATGAATGCAGAGAAGATTCTTGTGGAACATGAATACTACAGATTTTTGACTTCGGTTTTCCTGCATGCAGACATAGAGCATCTTGTCAGCAACATGATCTTTCTGTTTGGATTGGGGCAGATGGTGGAACAGGTTGTCGGACATGTTTCTTTTGGCATCGTGTACCTGCTGTCTGGTTTTGGTGGAAGTATTTTTTCGATTCTCTATGCTGTTCTGACAGGAAAGATCTATGATGCCGTTGGAGCGAGCGGTGCGATTTTCGGACTGGTTGGCGCGCTGTTTATCCTTGTCGTGGTTCGCGATTTAAGACGCAGGTCACGAAGTCAGAGGACAGCGGATATTTTAGACCAGAATGGCGGAGAGATTCGAAGCGCCTATGAGAGTGTCTCAGTGGGAAGACTATTTTTTGCAGTGGTGTATATGATATATTCCGGCTCGCGGGCTGCAGGAGTTGACAATGCAGCCCACGTGGGCGGATTATTATGCGGAATATTGCTCATGGCGGTTATCAATTTGGCAAATACAGGAGGATACAAGAGGTGAAGATTAATATTTATTATGGGGGCAGAGGGCTGATCGGAGACCCGACATTATATGTGTTAAACAAGATACAGGAGGTGCTGCGCGAGCTCAATGTCAATGTGGAGCGTTATGACCTGTATGAGTTTAAGAATAATATTGTCACACTACCCCAGACATTGAAGGATGCTGATGGGGTGATTTTGGCAACCACAGTAGAATGGTATGGAATCGGCGGGTATATGCAGCAGTTCTTAGATTCGTGCTGGCTGTATGGGGACAAGGAAAAGATTGCAAATATGTATATGTGCCCGATTGTGATGGCGACGACTTACGGGGAACATGACGCGACAAAGGTTCTCACTGAGGCGTGGGAGATTCTTGGGGGACGTCCGATTACAGGGATCTGCGGCTATGTGGCGGATGTGTCAGAACTCGAACAGACACCGGGGTACGCGCGGGTGATTGAGAAGCGCACGGAGGATATGTATCGCTCTATTAATCAAAAGCTGCCGATTTTCCCAAACAGCAATCAGGCGGTAAAGCAGAAAATTACATTCACACAGAGTCTGAACCTGACGCCGCAGGAGGCAGAACAGTTGTCCGAGCTTGCGAGCGATGATCTGTATGTGCAGAAGCAAAAAGAGGATATACAGGAGCTTGCGAGTATGTTTAAAGATCTGATGAACGTGAGGGAGCCAGACAGTACGATGTTTTTGCAGGAGCTCAAAGAGCATTTTTATCCACAGGCAGGTTTCAGCGCAGTCTACAAGTTCTGTATGCCGGAGGCGCAGCTGCCGTTGATACTCAATGTAAATGGTGCGGAGATGGAGTGTCATTATGGAGAGGCAGCGGCTTTTGACGTGGAGATGCAGGTGTCCTCTGCGATTATGGAGGATATCGTACAGGGGCGCATGACATTTCAGAAGGCATTTATGTCCGGGGACATGAAAATGAAAGGCGATTTCAAGGTGCTTCGGATGCTTGACTTACTGTATGTATTTACGGCGCAGAAAGCGTAAAGCCAGCGGAAAATGCAGTCTGTCCGCAATCGGTTGCTGCACGCAGAACGATTCAGACAATCGATTGGGCGGATGGCAGGATTTTCCGACAGCCCGATATAACAAAAATGGAGGAATAGAACATGAGAGATGAGAACTGTATTTTTTGCAAGATCGCAAATGGCGAGATACCATCGAGAACACTGTATGAGGATGATGCGTTCCGGGTAATCTTAGACTTGAGTCCCGTCACGAAGGGACATGCACTGATTCTGCCAAAAGACCATTACAAGAATCTGTATGAGATCGAGGACGGCACGGCGGCGAAAGTACTTCCTCTTGCCAAAAAGATGGCAGCAGTCATAACGGAAAAGCTGGGCTGCGACGGGTTTAACGTGATTCAGAACAATAATGAGGTTGCAGGGCAGACGGTCTTTCATTTCCATATACATCTGATTCCCAGATATAGCGATGATCAGCAGCATCTTGTGATGAAACCCTGCGGTATGACGGCGGAAGAGCTGGACGCGGTCCGGGATCAGATTGTAGGATAAGTTTTGGAGATCAGTCATGTTGGCAGTTTTGCAGATATGTATGAAATGGACCAAGGAGAACCGCACACCGAAGGGCGCTGTTCAGCGGGAGCAGTATTATAAGCCTGTTCAAATCGAGGAGGATGTCCCTCTTTCCGGGGAGGGGATTTTCCTGAAAACGTGCAATTACGACCAAGTGGGCAGCCGGATTCGCTCTGATCAGGAGTATGCAGCGCAGTCGGATCGAGCGAAGCGAAAACACAAAAATCAGCCGTTTACAGGGCTTGACAGGTATGAGGAGCAGAGGGCGTTTCAGGCAAATCAGTCCCGACAGCAAAGAAAGGGTGCTTTTTATGACCAGTTGGCACTGGAAAAAAGAAATCTCATTCCATGTATCAGGATTGTTGAGGAGGCGGGCGGCTGCTATCGCATCAAATGGTTTGATCAGGGTTTAGGGATGCCGCGCCGCCGCGGCGGCAACGAGGATTTTATGAAACGGGGGACAAGGCTTGCGGGACAGCCCAATGTGCTCAATGAGACTGCTTTTATCTTAAAAAAAGGCGCGTCAGGGCGATTGAAATACAATTACCGGATGCAGTACTTTGACGGGGAGCAGTATTATCTGTGTTATGATGTGTATCTGGTCAATGCAGATGTACTGACGCGGGAGGTGTTTCTGCGGGAATATGATTATGAGTATGACCAGATGGCAGATTTATTTTGAGAGAAGGCAATATGTTACGGAACGCTTACCGGAACGAATCAATACGAAAACGAGCAGGAAAATACCTACTCGTTTTTTCATTTTATCGTATTTTCAATCAACGAGGTAATCGTTTCAATGGAGTCCTTGATCTTGCTGTTCTGCATGGCGTCAATATAGGATTGTCTCGTGAAATACAATTCATGAACCTTTTCTGTCAAAGTCACTGCGGTGAGATAGTCCTCATCAGCAACCATGGAAAATCCCTGGGATTCAAAACTTTTGGCATTTAAAATCTGATCGCCGCGGCTTGCATGGGCAGGCAGCGGTATTAGGAGATTGGGTTTTCGCAATGCCAGAAGTTCGCAGATGGCATTGGCGCCGGCGCGTGAGATGACAATGTCAGCCATTGCAAATAAATCTTTGAGATCCTCCTTTACAAACTCAAACTGCTTGTATCCTTTGGTTTTCAGGAGCAGATTGTCTATTTTTTCCTTGCCGCAGATATGCACGATCTGGAAATCTTCAAGCAGTGCCGGCAATGCTTCGCGCACCAGCTTGTTGACACCAGCGGCGCCCAGACTGCCTCCAATGACCATAATCACTGGCTTTGCAGCACTGAAGCCGCACATCTCAAGCCCCTTGTCCCTATTGCCTTTTGTGAGTTCATTTCGGATCGGAGACCCCGTGAGCATCGCTTTCTCGGCAGGCAGATTTTGCAGCGTCTCGGGGAAATTGCAGCAGACTTTCTTGGCGACAGGAATGCACATCCTGTTGTCAAGTCCGGGCGTCATCTCAGATAAGTGAATAATACAAATGTATCTT
>CAMWJQ010000265.1 GCA_947174615.1 uncultured Lachnospiraceae bacterium | reverse complement strand
GGCGTATTCTCTGCAAACGAGTATTTGACCAGAAGCAATCTGATGAAAGCGTTCAATGAGGAGTCCAATACGCCAATCATGCGCGGCAAAAAGGTTGCTGTCGTGGGCGGCGGCAATGTTGCGATGGACGCGGCAAGGACGGCTCTCCGTCTTGGCGCAGAAGTACATATCGTGTACAGGCGCAGTGAGGAGGAGCTTCCCGCGAGAGTAGAAGAAGTCCACCATGCAAAAGAGGAGGGCATTATCTTTGATTTGCTCACCAATCCGACAGAGATTTTGGAGGATGAAAATAACTGGGTAAGGGGCATGAAATGCATTAAGATGGAGCTTGGCGAGCCAGATGCATCGGGGAGACGCAGACCCGTCGAGATTCCAAACAGTGAGTTTGAGATGGAACTTGACACGGTAATTATGTCGCTTGGCACATCGCCAAATCCGCTGATTTCTTCGACTACAGAAGGCTTGGAGACCAATAAATGGAAATGTATTGTCGCTGACGAGGAGTTTGGCAGAACATCAAAGGAAGGTGTGTTTGCCGGCGGTGATGCAGTGACCGGCGCAGCGACGGTAATCCTTGCAATGGGTGCGGGAAAGGCTGCTGCAAAAGGGATTCACAATTATTTGAGCACACAGGCGACTAAATAAAAAATCAGAAAGCTGATATTTTCCCCTTGGACGCCCGTGTGCATAAAGATAACCTGCACGAAAAATGTGCAGGTTATTTTTGAATATATGCTTTATTTGATATGACTACTTTTATGTATTCAACAATAAATCGACTGCACTTTGGGGGATGTGACAATGGAAATGAATGCTTCTAAGGTAAAAGACATCATAGGAGATAATCCGAGATTCTATTTTGATGAAAATGAACCATATGGCTATTATATTTGTACAGAAGAAAATCAAACCATTAGAGATACAAGTATTCTAAAGTATTGGGAAAAGCTAAAGTATATGTCTGATAATGCGGATTTTTTGATACAACAGGCATTTCAAGCATCATTTTATGATTTTTATGGTGTCAATCGGAAATTTATTGCATCTTCTGAAGAAATGTGTCAACAATTAATCGTCGATAGTTTTGTTTTATATACACATGATGATTCGATCGGGTGCTGTTTGTCAAATTCACGGTATATGTTCGGGCACTTTATTGAGTGTTTATGGAATGTGCACTGGGCGTTGATTTATTCCACTATTTGCTGAGTGCAGGTTAATATTTGCAGAAACTCTTTCTTATATGGAAAAATTGCTGAGTGCAGGATAAAATTTGTAGAAACACTTTCCTTTATGGAAAAATTTTATAGAAACAGGAGGTTTGGCGCATGTCAGACAGAAATGATGAGGTAAAGGTTTATCAGGATAAGAAAGCAAAGGCAGAGGATTACAAAAGCTCTGCCTATACGCTTTTGATGGTGGGGGTGCTTGGAATTGCAGCGTTTATCCTGATGGAAGCAGGTGTGCTTCCTTTCCGCCTTGCCGGTTCGGGAAAGTATATTACCTACGGTGTGATGGGGACCATGTTTGTCATATTTATCGTGATGGGGATTTTGTCGTTAAAATCTTCCTATAAATACACGCAGGAAGCCGCCGTGGAAGAGGATTTGACTGACAAGATAAAGACATGGGCAAAGGAACATATCACCGCAGCGTCTATACAGGAACGTGTTTGGTTTGAGGATGGGACCCCGGAGGAGATGAAGTATTTTAAGTACTTTGAGGGAATCAAGGCTGCTGTGACACAGGAGTTTGGCAGTTTGAATGCGTCTTATCTGGACGCCTTGTGCGAGGAGCTGTACGCTGAGATTTTCGAGCAAGGCTGATTGAAGTTGGAAAAATATAATTTTTATAGAGAGTAGAATACAATGAATATAACACTCGTCACAGTGGGGAAAATCAAAGAAAAATATTTCCGGGATGCGATTGCCGAATATCAAAAAAGGCTTTCAAAATACTGCAGGATGGAGATTGTGGAGGTGGCAGACGAAAAGACACCAGACAAGGCATCAGAGACAGCGGAGGCGCAGATTCGGCAGAAGGAAGCAGCGCGCATTCTAAAAGCGGTCCGAGACAATGCTTATTGTATCGCGCTGACAATTGACGGAAAAAAGCGCGATTCTGTTAATCTGGCATCCCATATAGAGCAGCTGGGGCTGAGTGGGAAGAGCAGCCTCGTGTTTGTGATTGGCGGATCGCTGGGGCTTCACGACAGTGTGACGCAGCGTGCCGATGAGACGCTCAGCTTTTCAGATATGACATTTCCGCATCAGTTAATGCGGGTGATTTTGATGGAGCAGATCTATAGGTGTTTTCGAATCATGAATAACGAACCATATCATAAGTGAGGATAAAAGGAACAAGAGATGATTACATATGAAGATCTGAACTGGAACGCCCATGCCCTTCTTGAGTTTTGTAAGTATCCGGCAGTTCAATATAAAGTTAAATTTACTATTTTGGATGTTCCTTATGAGGATAGCGACTTATCACTTTTGCGAAAAGTTTTTTTGAAGAGTGATATTGTGGAGGAGATGTATCAGACACAGGAGTTCAATGGCGGATGGGGGCATTTTCAATCAAAAGATTATTCTGTGAAAGCAAAAATACCTACTTCGAGTGTGGGAATTGAGCGTTGTCTGTACATTGGGCTGACTGTGAAGGATCTGGATATTTTATTTATGGCAGAGGAATACCTGAAAGAACTGCTTCTGGGTACAAGCCATGAAAAAGTCTGGGAGAAAAATGAACGGGCTGTGCCGTGGCAGAGAGCGAAGGTATGTAATTTGCTGGAAGCGATAGCGCCTTATTCTCCACTATGTGATGAGACATGGCGTCAATGGCTGTTCATAGCAGGCAGGGCTTATGAAGATGGGGAGTATTCTTATGAGAAAGATAAAGCTGCACAGCATGAAGTGTTTCTCACAAGGGAAAACAGACTCATTCCGATACAGAGCGAATTGTTGTTGAAAAGGCGAGGGGAGATACCCGTTTCGCTTGAGGATGCCATGCTTAGGCATTTGGGACGCCACGCCTATGAAAACGGGTATTTTTGGGATAAAACGCCGGACAAGCTCCCTGAAAATTTTAAGTACGATAAGACGAGAAGATGGTTTAAAACATTTAATTATATTAATCAATTCAGAGGCTCTGAGTTATACCTGAAAAGCGCCGTAGATTGGGTTATGGAAAATATGCAGAAAGACGGGGTATGGGACTGGGGAACCCAGATTAAGGATCCGTGGGGATATTTTGGTTATTTTTCCTGTAATAGAAATTATAAACACAATCGAGTGGTTGATTGTACGATAGAAATATTGGATTTTCTAAAACGTTATATTGACAATAATAAAGCACTATGATGAGAAAGGTAGTTGGCAATGGAACAGGAAGATAGAATAAGAAAACAGTATAGAGTTAAAATCTAAGAGGGAATATTTATTTTTCTTTTTAAGGTTTGCAGAAGAATATGCTGTTGAGATCGGAGATGCGCAAAGACCTTTTTCTGCTTCTACATGGAACAAGGCATATGAACTGTGGGAAACAGATCTTGAAAGATATAGCCGTGTCTAAATGAATGTATTAGAATATCGTGAGGGGAATAATGAATACATTTGATGAAAATGATATTGGACTTTTTTATCAGGAGAGTATGATACATGCGAATAATTATTACGGATACCGGATTTATATGGAACCATAAAAATCCGGTATTGGAGCAGTTGAAAGATTTTATTTTGGTTGTTTGTCTTGAGGGAAAACGGGTATCCCACCAATATGAATGTTTTGTAAGTCCATATTTATTGTGGAGACATCGGATGGGGATGGATAAATTTGGCATTGAAGATCAGAAATATAAAGCATTAGAATTTGTGGCTGATGATTTGAATCGGGAGCTTGGTTATCATGATGAAATCTTGTTCTTAGCAGATGGAAATCCAGAAAGTTTATATCCGTTTTATGTGTTAAAGGACAGGAATAAATTTAATAGACTGCATTTATGTACGATATCTCCGTGGAAGTTTGAAAGTGCTGGGAGAGTTATGGCTCATAAAAAGCTGTTATCCGATTTGTCTCAGCTTCAATCAATCGTATACATAAACAGCAATGATTATTTAAACAAACTTGATATATATGATACGAAGAAAGAACTAATGCAGAGGGCATCAGATGATTATACAGCGCTGCTTCCGAGAATTGTAAATGGTATACAGGATATGAAAGTGAAATCATATTTTGATTTTGCGTCAAGATCCTACGTACCGATTTATGCGGGTTTTGAAAATATTGATTTGACGAAAGCGGCAGATGAAGCCTCGGAGATGAATGTACCATTATGTTGGCAGCATAGTACATTGGGAAGTGTACTTCCTCAAAAATATCCAAAAGAAGATGATAGAACCAAAGAAGAAATCGAAGGGATGCATGCGAGGATAGATGGAAAGAAAATTTGTGATTATCTGAGGCAGCTGCGGATTGAGTTAGCCAGAGTGAATGGAATTGAATTTTTTTCAGAGGAGTGCCCGTCTGTCGGTCCCTGTGCTGGAACATGTGCCAAATGTGATCAAGAATCGGCATATTTGAGCCGCAGGCTTGCCAATATTCCATTATCAGACAGAGTTATTCCAGAATCGAAATTGACAGAGTGGGAGGTATCATAATGCTTGGAGATATTATGACGGTTTCCAGATTGCGTATGGCTACTGATGGAGAGGGGGTATCTACGTTAGTTGCGTTCTACGATTGCCCGCTTCGTTGCAAATACTGTATAAATAAGTGCTGTCACGAGAAGGCGGACAGTCTGTCGCCTACGCCAAGGGCTGCGTATAGACCAGAAGAGTTGATTGAAGTGCTTAGAAAGGATGCAATCTATTACCTGATGACAGGAGGAGGTATTGTATTTGGGGGCGGTGAACCCTTGCTGCAGTCGGCATTTATCCATGAAGTCTGTAAACAGGCAGATTCAGGATGGAAAAAGAGAATAGAGACATCGTTGAATGTTTCGTGGAGCTGTGTGGAAACCTTGATAGATGATCTGGATGAATGGATCATTGATATCAAAGACATGAATCTTTTTATATATGAGAGCTATACAGGAACAGACAATGAAAAAGTCATAACGAATCTACTGAGAATGCGTGATATTGTTCAGCCCGAGAGGCTGCATATCAGGGTTCCGCACATTGAGGGGTTTAACATACCAGAGGATGTTGAAAAATCTGTGGAATGGATTAGAGATATGTTGCATGTGGAACCAGAAGTATTTACATACTATCATTTCTCATATACGACAAAGGAACGAAAAGGAACTTCCAAGCTGCAAATCCCAGAGTTTCTGATGAGAAACGATGAAGATGGTATGATAGAAGGAAGGGGTATGAAATGAAACTTGCAGAGGCATTACAGGAACGGGCGGACTTAAACCGCAAGATCGAACAAGCGCACAAATGTATTGTGATAAAGAATTGTTATTACCAGACATTGACTGAATCTGTGAGGGGGGAATGGGGAGAGAAGATTTATGGTACATAAATTAAAGTGGAAAGATAGAAAAACTGAGATATCTTGTTATCTGCCGGAGGATGCTGCACCGGATAAAAATGCAGTGGCAGAATTACATCAAATGACAGCGTTGGAGGAGACATTAGAAAGACTGGAAGCGGTGTCAGGTTATTTTGAGAAAAATGTGCCGCAGATAAAGAAACTGATAGTGACGCCGGACTTTCACAAAGGGGCAGGGATTCCGATCGGAACCGTGATGATGACAAAGGGCTTTGTGGTTCCGCAGGCGATGGGAAATGATATTAACTGCGGTATGCGGTTTTATACGACAGATTTGTCGGAAGCAAAAATACAGCAAAAACTCCCAGAGTTGGCAAAGAAGATTCGCCATGTCTTTTTTGAGGGCGGCAGGCAGATTCCAATGACAGGGAGGCAGCGAGAGGCGTTGTTTCGATATGGGCTTGAAGGCTTATTGGAAACGTATCATGACAGTGGAAGGAGTGGGCTTTGGAGGTACTAT
>CAMWJQ010000264.1 GCA_947174615.1 uncultured Lachnospiraceae bacterium | reverse complement strand
GGCATACCTGTTGGTGGGCGCCATGGTTATCACTACACCAATGACGGCATCGGCGGCAGGACTGGCGGACGCGTATGACACCGGGACTGGTTCTGAGGAGGATAAGAGTTCCAACACAGACACAAACACAGATACAAACACAAATACAGGTGCAATTAAACCAGGAGAAATACCACCAGTTGTTGAGGAATTTAATGTCAACATTTTCGGAATTGCTCTGGATAAGGAAACACTGGATTTTGACTTGGGTGATGAAGAACAGTCAAACACTCTTCAGGCTAGAGTACTGTTTGATGGTTATGATCCAAGTAAGGAAGATATGCAGTGGGCAGTAAGTGCGGAAGAAAAAGCCAAAATCGAGGCGAATATCCATTGGTATAGCTCAAATCCAGATGTGGCTGAAGTGAAAGTCATTGATGAAAATGACAATACAAAGGCAATTGTAATTGCAAAAGGTGATGGTAAGGCAGAAATTAAGGCATGGATCGAAGCAGATGGTTTCGCGTACAGCAATTCCAATCAACCGACAGAGGGTGACTATCAAGCTACTGCTATTGTATCCGTAACAGAGCATGCAACAGGTATTTCTTTTGACTATGGAGATACACCATTTGTTGCCAAAAGACAATATGACTTAAATGATTATACATACCTTAGCTTTAAGAATGGTACAGAGCTTGTACCCGTAAAATCCTGCCAAGAGTCTGTTACATTTTCTAATATGGTAATTAATAACAAGACTACCAAGGCAACATTAAAAGATGGTATTCTTAAAATTACCAAGTCTCAGGAAGGCGATGTCATCACTTTTGATATGGTTACAGAGGGCGGCTTAAAAGGTGAAGGCAAGATTACCATAGCTAAAGAAAATCCTGTTACGAAGCTTTCATTTGCCAACAATAAGATGGCAATAGACATGGGAAAAGATGAGGCAGTAAATGGAATTGTATCAAAGGAATCTAATGCATTAACTGTAGAGACGAAAGATGCAGGTGCAACTACTGACTTATTTACATGGACTGAGAGCAGCAAAGGAAAAGTTATCAATGTTACCGGAAATGGGGATAAAGCTACTATCACGGCAGTAGGCGTAGGTTCATCCACTGTAACTGTAAAAGCTTCCAGCGGAAAATCTGCAAAACTAAAGGTAACAGTAACAGCAACACCGGCGGATGTTACGCTTGAAGCACCTGATAGGAGTGAATCTGGATACGTTACATATACTGGTAAGCCTACAACTATGACTGCTGTACTTTATGGTTCAAACGGTATAGAAATTCCTCAGGGTAAGACAAAGCTTGTATGGGCAGTTGATGATAAGAGCTATGCAAAGGTATCAAGCAAGGGAATTGTAACACCAGCAAATATTCTTTATGCTAAAAATGGTAATAAACTGGATAAGAAGAATCTTGTTGAGGGGTTAAGCGTAACATCTAAGGTTTCCGTAACTGTTAAGGGCACCAATATCAAGGATGATTATGATCTGAAGATCGATCAAAGTGATGTTAAATCATTTGATATTAATAAATACAATTTAGCAGATGCAAGTAAAATCTCAAAGGTTAATTTAGTGAAGAACAAGGCAACCTTAAAAGATGATATCTTCGTTGGACAGTCATATGATTTTGTCGCAATTGCAAAAGGAGATAAAGACGCTGAAGGAAATACATTGGATTACTCTAACGCTACGGCATGGACAGTTTCAGGAAAGGGCATTAATTCCGCAGTAGATGGAGCAACACTCCAGACAACAATTACAAGCAAAATAAAAGCTACTGTTAAAGCTTCATACATTACAATATCAAAAGCGAAGAGTGGCGCATATTCTGCGAAGAAGAATACGGCAACAATTACAATCAATCCTATTCAGATGGCGACTGCGCTTACTCTGAACAAAGATGCAGTCGTAGTTAATCCTAAGGCAAAAGGAAACAATAAGGTTACATTGAGTGTTAAAGCACTTGCTCCAAAGGGTGCGACAGATAAGATCATGTGGAAGGTTATGTCCCGTGATGCTGTCACAGGAAATGCAATAAATGGTCTTTTAGCACCTAATGCAGATTTAGAGAATCAGCATGGGGCTGGAATTAGGAATGATGCTAAGAATAAGAAGCTTACTGTTACGATTCCGGGTACTGCGCCAGTAGGAAGTGTTATCAAGGTTGGCGCCTATGCCGAGGGTGGTGCAGTTGCGTATGCATACATCTATGTTACAGAGAAAACTACAAAGGTTGTTACTGGATTAGAGAGCGGCAAACCTAAGAATACAATATCTTTGAAAGCTGGTGAAACAGCTCAGCTTACTCCTAAGCTTGCAACTGCAAATGGAGATAAAGCGGTTGGTGAGTCAAAATGGAGCCAGGGTAACACAACCGCTTATGATACAGAGCCAGTCAGCTATATTCTGGATAAGAAATCTGCTCAGTATGTAAAGGTTGATGCGAAGGGTAACATTGTAGCATTACAAAAAGGAACAGCAAAAGTTACAATTAAGACAATTTCAGGTAAGTCTGCAAAGGTTACAATTAAAGTTTCTTAACTTGTAATTTATTAGAATCAAAAAACTAAGGGAAATATCCTTCTGGGTGTTTCTCTTAGTTTTTATATTGCTTGTTTAGTCTTTTATTTATATCTCCACAGATTGTATAAATCGCATAAATCACGTATAATAAAAAATAAATCCCGATCAGTATTGATTGTAATATTTGAAAAAACAACAAAAATAAAAAAACAGGTAAAGCATCTTCACAGCAAATTGATATAGGCGGCTGGCGGTATTGATAGGATTGAAGATGAGGGATTGTAAAGCATTTAATCTAAAAAAGCAGAGGAGGAGAGTATAGATGAATGAAAATAGGGCTGGACTTGGTTATCAGTATTTTGCAGATATAAGAACAGAACATATTTTTTATATCGATAAGACTTATTTCATCAGAGATTGGTGGGAATACGCTGACAAGGTTACACTGATTACTCCGTCCAAGGCGTTTTGGAAAGACACTCAATATGAGCATGATTGAGTGCTTTTTTTCAAATAAGTATGCAGGCAGAGAGGACTTGTTTGAGGGACTGTCCATCTGGGATGAGCTGTCTCAAAACGAGGATTTTCGATACAGGGATTTACAAGGCATTTTTCCAGTTATATTTTTAAGTTTTGCAAATATAAAAGCTACAAAATACGAAGATATGCAATATAAGGTATCGGAAGTCATCGCTGAATTATATGAACAAAACCGCTATCTTATCGAAGGAACGATATTAAGCGATAACGAAAAAAAATATTATAACAGTATGACTTGGGGAGCAAGTGATACAATGCTCTCCAGTTCACTGCGCCAGATGTCCAACTTTTTGCAGCGTTATCATGGCAGGGAAGTCATAATCCTCCTTGATGAATACGATACGCCGATGCAGGAGGCATGGATCTCGGGTTACTGGGATGAGGCAGCAGAATTTTTCAGGAGTCTATTTAATTCCACCTTTAAAACAAATCCTTATCTTCATCGCGGGCTGATAACAGGAATTACAAGAATTTCCAAAGAAAGCATTTTTTCAGATCTCAACAATCTGGAAGTAGTAACCACAACATCCCACAAGTATGCGACGGCTTTTGGATTCACTGAACCAGAAGTATTTCAGGCTCTTGAGACTGCTGGACTTGGAGAAGAAAAACAGAACGTCAGGAAATGGTATGATGGTTTTGTATTTGGTAATGTTTCTGATATTTATAACCCTTGGTCTATTGTGTCATTCATCAGTAAAAAGGGCAGATATGATACCTATTGGTCAAACACGAGTGGAAACGGACTAGTAAATTCTCTGATTCAGAAAGGAAATTCTGTCACCAAGCAAATGATGGAAGAACTTTTACAGGGAAAAAGCATTGAGGCACAGATTGATGAACAGATTGTATTCAACCAGTTGACTGACAATACAAATGCTGTCTGGAGCCTGCTGCTTGCAACGGGATATTTGAAGGTATTAAAAACCGAGAAAATCACACAAAATAATGATATGGACAGCGAAAATGAAGGGGATGTCTGGTACACATTACTGCTAACGAATTTCGAAGTTAAACGGATGTTTCGCAAAATGGTGAAGGGATGGTTTTCGTCTGACACAGAATTGTATTACAATGAATTTATCAATGCACTCCTGAATGATAATATAAAAAAAATGAACACCTTTATGAATAAGGTTGCACTCAACACATTTAGTTCCTTTGACAGCGGCAATAAGCCATCTGGTCAAACTGAGCCAGAACGCTTTTATCATGGTTTTGTACTTGGCATGGTGGTCAATCTCTCAGATACTTATAAAATCCGTTCAAACCGCGAGAGCGGATATGGGCGTTATGACGTTTTGATGGAACCTTTCGACAAAAATGGAAAGGCATTTATATTTGAATTTAAGGTGCTTGATTCTGATGAAAATGAAATCACCTTAGAAGATACACTGGCAAATGCCCACATTCAAATCAACGAAAAGCAATATGAAGCAGAACTCATTTCAGAAGGATTTATGCCTGCACAGATTCGAAAATATGGGTTTGCCTTTCAGGGAAAAATATGTCTGATTGGATAAAGAGAAATCCTTTCCTACGAAACCCGCTTCGCAACAACAACAAACCGTCCATCCTCCACATGGTACGCACACGTTGAGAGGGTTATAAAGGTATCGCCAACCCCTGCTGTCACGCCAGTATCATACAGCGCCAGCTCCTTGACAGCTTCATAAAAATCAAAAAAAGTATCCTCTGTATCAGCCTGATAGAACTGATAATACTTGAATACATCTTCATCCTCCATGTATACCTGTGACAGAAATACTGCCAAAACTTGATACGTCCGTTCCTCATAGAGCGTATCAAAGGTAATAAATGGATGCTCTTGATAATATTCCTGTTCTTGGTACAGATCAAGATTCCCAAACATGGAACCATCTTTCATGTGATGACCATATATGATAAAATTCGTGCACGGTGTGTTTACGTCCGCAATACTTTTTACATAAAGACAGCCATATGGGTCTTTCTCCCGATAAAAATTATAGTGAAGATAGTACTCATCATCATCGCATTGCATGACAGGATGATCAATTGTCGTACCTGGGATCGAGAGCCAGCCAACGAGATCATTATTTTGAGCATAAAGTGTCCGAAAACGTTCCATGATTTCGGAAGTGTCTGCCGCATTGTCACCATCATCTTCCTCATTTTCTTGCAGAAAACGCTCCTGCGGCGGAGTGGTTTGCGGCTTGATGCGTTGTGGTTTTGTTATGTTTACAGCCGTGGTCATTCTTTCCTGCTGTTGTCTGTGCCTGACAGACAAATAGTATGTCTGCCCAATCCGGACCAGACATACTATTATAATGAGCAGAAGCATTATCCTGATGAAAAAAAGTATTGTTTTTTTCTTGTCCATATTACTTCGAACGTCCTATCTTTCTTTTTGATATTTTGAATATTATGTTTTCTATGTATATTTAAGGGAATACTTGATCGCTGTTTTGCAAGCTTTTTGTTCCGGTATTTTTGTCCGGTTTCAACCCTTTGTAATATATTTTTATCAGAATATTCTGCAAAGTGCAGCAGGATCAATACAAGGCTTGCGAGCATGGCAACTATGGCATATATTCCTGTGCTGGCTTCATCGCCCGTCTGAGGTTCTTTGTCTCTGACGGGACCGGAAGAACTGTAGTCTGTTATGACCTCGCTGGGGATACTGTTGTTTATCATGTTATCCTCAGATGGCAAGGGAGTTGTTTGTGTTATCATGAATGTACTTGTGTTCATGGACATTTCGATATTGGATTGGTTATCCTTGTTCTGTTTTTGTCCATTATCCTTATCGGGTGTCTGTTGATTTCCATTGTCTGGTTTATTTTCGCTATTATCAGGCTGTTGTTCCCCATCGTCACCGGGTTTGTCATTGCCATCATCTGGTTTCTGTCCATTGCCATTATCCGGTTTTTGCTCATCTCCGCCGCCGGGTTTGTTCTCGCCTTCACCGGGTGGTTGCTCATCT
>CAMWJQ010000263.1 GCA_947174615.1 uncultured Lachnospiraceae bacterium | reverse complement strand
TACGATCAGCATACGATATTGTAAAGGGTCTCCTGTCTTTGGCGTGGAGTCCTTTATATGTTGTGTTCCCTTGGGTGCGCTTGCAGAAATAACATTCGGCTTCTGCGTTGTTGTCTTTGTCACTGTGGACGAGCCGGATGCACTCTGCTGCACAGGCGCTGTCTTGTTCTGGCTCACTGCTGCCGGCTGTGATGTTGTCACTGGCTGTGTGTCAGACGCGGATGCTGCTTCTGGCTGCGATCCGGGCTGTGTTCCTGTTGAAGGCTGCACTACAGCAGAAGGCGATACCACTGTCGGCTGTGTTCCGGCAGACGGCTGCACGCCAGCGCCTGCCGTTGTGCCTGTGCCGCTAGCGCCAAGCGCAATTGTCCCTTTTGATGCTGAAGTTGTATTCGCTGCTGCTCCTGTTTTATTTGCCGTACCTGCATTTCCTGAGACTGTCGCTCCTAGTTTAATACTTCCTGCTTCGGCACTTGTCACAACAGGGCTGTTCTGATCCGAATCCTTGGATGTACCACTATCCTTGTACACCAGATGGGTATATTGGTTTGCAAGCTCCTTTGCTTTATCCTTTGCCTTCTGGGTTTTTCCTGTGACAATAATATCCTTAGAAATATTTTTCACACCGCTAAAGGCATTCTCCCTGACATCTGATATATTGTCAGGCAATGTGATCGTTGAGATACTGCCCATGCTGGCAAACGCATCCTTTGCGATTAGCGTGACAGTATTTGGTATTGTGACATCCGCCACACTTCCGCTGTATTTGTATAATACATTGTTTGAGGCGTTCGTTGTAAATCCGGATGAAGTATAGTACCACCGTTTATATAATGTCAAATCTTCTTTTACTGTCGTCTCTGAATAAACATTAGTGCATTCCTTATCTGTATACCAGCTCGAATCTGTTGAGTAATTTGAATACTTAAAGCTTGCCGATGCACTGCTCTTGGGATAATCTGACGAAGAGATTCCCTTTCCTGCTGCAATCTTTTTGGTCAGACTTGCCGCATCTGTATACGTCTTGCCGTCATAGGTACCTGTATATCCGCCTCCGTTCATGTGGAACACGACAGTATTGCTCTTCTCCTCAAAATGTGCATAGAGGGTGAGGTCTTGTGTCACTGGTTTCCCCCATGCCTTATATGCCGATTTGGTATCCTCCTCACTTGTATACCAGCCCTTGAAAGTCTTATTGCTGACAGAAGGCTTCTTTTTTGGTTTCTCAAGTTTCTCGTCCTCATACAGCTTTTGTTGCTCTGGGATATTAGATGCCTTTTCGTTACCTTTTGTCGTGCTGTAAGTCACGGTAAAATACGCTCTCACTGCCTGATCCCATTTTGCATAGATTGTCGTATCCTGCTCTATAGTATCATTGGCGAAATCCCATTCCTTCGTACAGGCATTATCCTTGTACCAGCCTTTGAAAGTATAGGTGGTCTCTTTTTTTCCGTCATCCTTTGTGATGGTGAAGTCGTCTATTTTCAAAATTCGTGGCTGGCTGCCATCCACGGACACCAGTTCAGAGATCGTACGCCCGCTTAGCACCTGCCGTTTCTCACCACTGACGTCGGAAAGTCCTGTATCAAAGGTGACTGTATACTTTTGGTCTGGCTCTATGACAATCACCGAGGAAGATTCTGTGGCTGAGCTTTCTTCCGTTGTGCTCTCCGGTGGCTGGCTTACGGGCTCGCTCTCCGCAGGTTTCTCTCCCTCTGTACTGCTCTCCACAGGCGTACTGCTGGCTGTATTGTTCTCCGCAGATGTGCTGCCGGCTGAGCCGTTCTCCTCAGATCTGTTCTCTTCAGATCTGTTTTCTTCAGATCCGCTCTCGGTTCCGTCTGTCCCGAGGTTCTTTTGCGAATTGTTCTCTTCTGTCTTGCTTTCCCCAGCTCCTGCGCCCTCGTGTTCCTCTGGCGCTTCTTCCTTCGGTGTATCGCTTAGATTCTGGATTCCCGCAATCTGCTCTGTCCTTTCAGCATCGAGATATTCACTGTATACGAGCTGTTCATATTCCGCATCCAGCTGTTTTCCATACGCCTTCGAAGCCTCTGTTCCCGCGTCATAAATATAGATGATACTGCCGTCTTTCACACCGCAAAACGCATTTTTTTCAATCGTCTTGATTCCTGCCGGAAGTGTAACTGCCCGAACGCCATCAAGCTGATCAAATGCTCCCTCTGCAATCGTGGACACTGTTTGAGGTATCACTACATTTTTATCGCTGCCATCATATTGATATAATACTGCTCCGTCTGCACTGATATGAAATCCCTGATCTGCCAAGGTCGTTCCATCCGACGTAATATTGTACCACTTCTTGTATAAAGTAGCGCTCTTTGTCACCTGACTGTCTGTATTATATTTATTCAAACATTCCTGATCTGTATACCATGTGTCCGGCTCTGTCTTATAACCCGCATAGGATGCCATCTTGTCATCTGGAAAACGGTCAATGGACTTGCCGTCATCAATGACCAGAACAGGCGTCTTTTCCTGAAAGCTGTATCCATTGTACGTTCCGCGAAAGGTCCCCCCGTTCATGCTGAATGTCACAACATGCGCAGAAGTGTCATCGACCTGTAAGTCAGCTTCTGTCAGTTCCCTGACAATCTCAGCCTGCGCTTCGGGCATTGGCACCTGCGATAGAACGATTGCCAAAATCATCAGACTTACCCCTAAAATGTTTTTTAATCTCCGATACATATAAATCCCCTCTTATCTTTATGTATTACTTTATATTTTATATATCACGATACTTTTTTTGCGACCAACACAAAACGCCCATCCTCCTTGTAATTATCACAGGTAGACAGAATCAGACAGGTATCGCCATATGCCAGTGTCTCCTCTGTCGTATAGATCGCATTGCCCAGCACATTTTCCTGAAATGCCTTAAAATTTTCCTCTGTACTGATATCAATCGCATCATAGTATCGAAAAACATCCTCATCCTCATAAGCCACACCGCTCAACATTGCCGCCGCTACCCTATATTCACTCTCCTCATATAAAGTATCAAAGCGGATTGTCATATGCTCATCACAGAATGTTTTATCCTTATAATTTTTGAGTGTCCCGAACATAACACCCGTTCTCATATTATGTCCATATATAATAAAATTCTGCGGCGCTTCCACCGTACGATTGTCAATATGATTTCGATAATCAAGTATCAGCAACCCATTCTTATCATGCTGCTGATGAAAATTCTTATCCAAATAATAGTCGTTATCTCCGTTTCTAGTCATGACTGGATAATCAATTTTGGTGCCTGGTATCCTAAGCCATCCCACAAAATCTTGATTTTCCTCATATAATTGTGTAAATTTCGGAAGAATCTCTGCCGCTCCCTCACTCTGTTCCTCGAGCCGCATCGTATCAAGCTCTGCTGTCAGGTGTTCATCAGCCTGTTTTTCTGACATTTTCCGGTTCTTATTGTGCGCTTCAAATTGCCCGCTGCCCTTTGGCGATGCCTCAAGGATCTTTTCCTGTAATTTCTTTGTCTGATAATTCGTTCTGAGATCCATCAATAAATTCCAGTTAATACATACGATAGAGGATACAAGGACAACTGTCGAAACAACACATGCAATTTTTCGATTGATAGACACCAATCGTTTTCTATTCTGCTTTTTCTGTCTTTTCCGCTGAATCGCCTTGTCGATCTCCTGCATCTGCGCAGCTGTCATATTCTCATACAAACCTGACAGAAAGTTCTGTCCTGTCTCGCTTAGGAAACATATGTTATTCTTTTTGATCTTATAGTAAATTTCCTGTGCCTGATGCATTGTCATTTTTTTTCTGCCAGATATGCCATGTGTCAACTGACTGATCATCTGCAAATCATGCTCTACTGCCTTTGGGTCGTAACCAGTGCTGCAGCCTTTATACTCTTTACTGTAATTCCCCATTTATTACACCTATTGTATACTTTTTATGTAACCTTAAACAATATTAATATAACATAAAAAAAGGAAATTGTATAGACAATTTCCGAAATTTATACAACTTTTTGTCAAAATATAGTTCCAAATCACACCCCGCCAGTTTTTATCAGCTTATAAGTTATTGGGGTGTGAAAAATTATCAACCACTTAGGAACTGTTAAGAATGAACTCTGCATATGACGCTGGATAAAGCTTTCTATGATTCTTTAACCGTTCCTTAGCTCCACCCATAACATTTTACACAAATCCGGCGCATATGGCGCCATCAGAATCACAAATTTCCGGCAGCAGTCAGCAATGTCAGGATTGAAACGCGGGTCTGCTTTCTGGCGGATCTCCCCCTCTGCTTCTGTGCTGCCATGCGGAACAGCCCTCTCAACCGCCTGCGTATGAATGAAAGCCATGATATCACCTGTTTTTAATTCTCTCTGATAAACATTCAGCAGCTCCATCAGCGCCGCCACAATATGATGGCGGTTTGACATGGTATTTCCGCGGCAGATGCATTTTCTGATTTTGGCATCCGTTGTTTCCAGCGCTGTCCCAAGTCGGTGAACACTTGCAGCCGGAAACATTTCTTCATTATAGTGACCACTTCTGTTCCACATGTCGGCTGCAAGCATCACTCTTCTGGTCCTGCCGAGAAATTTATAGATGCCCTCTAGTGCGCCCTCCTGCCAGCTGTTGTAATAAGGTGCATCGTTCTCTTTTGGTGTCTGTTCAAATAACAGATATAATCTTAAACAGTCCGTACCATAATCCATCACCAAATCGTCATCAAATACACGCGCACCTGTCTCATCAAGCCATTTCAGCAGGATATTTCTATTAAATAACATTTGATATTTATCTTGTTGCGCCAAATCCGTGCTTGCATTCTCCCCCTGCACCGCTGCGCAGGCAAAACTGTCGGGGATCTCCCACCCCGACAGCTTTTTTGCATTGTATTCAATCTCTCTGTGATTCATTGGCGTCAAAATATCATTCAACATATTCGCCTCCGCATAATACCATGAATAAAATTTAGGCGGTGTTTTGAGCGCCTTAGACTTGGTTTATTTTGCTACAATATTCAGGATTCTGCCCTTTACATAGATTTCTTTTACAATGTTCTTGCCTGCTGTAAGCTCTGCAATTACTGGAATAACATGCGCTTTTTCTTTGACAGAAGCCTCATCCTCATCAAGTCCGACCATCAATGTTGCCTTCACTTTGCCGTTAATCTGCACGGCAATCTCCACAGTAGACTCTACAGTCTTTGCCTCATCATACTCTGGCCACTTCTGCTGATAAGCCCTGCCATTGCCAAAGTACATCTCCCAGAGCTCCTCTGTCATGTGCGGCGCTACCGGATTCAGCAGTAAAATCAGCGTCGCATACTCATCCTTTGTAATGCTGTTTGCCTTATAAAAATCATTGACAAGCGCCATCATTGCCGCAATTGCCGTGTTGAATTTCAATCCCTCAAAGTCATTGGAAACCTTCTTGATCGTCTGATGAATCTTCGTCTCCATCTCCGGGCGATAACCGTCGCCGTCAATTATCATATCCTGAAGCTTCCAGACACGGTCAAGAAACCTGCGGCATCCCTTTACGCCCTCCATGCTCCATGCGGCGCTCAGGTCAAACGCGCCGATAAACATTTCGTACGTTCTGAGTGTGTCTGCGCCAAACTCCTTTACCACATCGTCCGGGTTCACGACATTTCCCCTTGACTTGGACATCTTCTCGCCGTTCTCACCGAGAATCATGCCATGTGAGGTACGTTTCTTATAAGGCTCGTCACAGGGCACTAAGTTCTGATCATAGAGGAACTTATGCCAGAATCTTGAGTAGAGCAGATGCAGTGTCGTGTGCTCCATACCGCCGTTGTACCAGTCTACAGGCATCCAGTACTCGAGCGCTTCCTTTGATGCAAACTCCTTCTCATTGTCAGGGTCAATGTAGCGCAGGAAATACCATGAAGACCCTGCCCACTGCGGCATCGTATCGGTCTCACGATCCGCATTGCCGCCGCACTTCGGACAAGTGGTCTCCACCCAGTCACGCATTGCCGCAAGCGGTGACTCACCTGTATCGGTGGGCATATAGCTCTC
>CAMWJQ010000262.1 GCA_947174615.1 uncultured Lachnospiraceae bacterium | reverse complement strand
AGCATCTACAATGCAATGCCAATCGAGGGTGTAGAGAAACTTGTAGAGTTTATGAAAAAATTTGAGGAGGAAAACCAATAATGTATCAATATAAATGTCTGAATCCGATCTCAGATATAGGTTTATCAAGGTTTACAGAAAATTACCAGACGACAGATGATATCACACAGGCAGAAGCCGTGCTTGTCAGAAGTGCATCCATGCATGAGATGGATCTGCCGAAGACACTTCTTGCAGTTGCAAGAGCTGGTGCAGGTGTTAACAATATTCCGCTTGACAAGTGTGCAGAACAAGGTATTGTCGTGTTCAATACCCCCGGCGCCAACGCAAACGGCGTCAAGGAACTGGTGCTCGCCGGTATGCTTCTTGCCTCAAGAGATGTGACAGGAGGAATTGACTGGGTAAAAGCCAATGCAGGTTCAGAGACTATTGCAAAAGATGCAGAGAAGGAGAAAAAGAACTTTGCCGGCACAGAAATTCAGGGTAAGAAACTCGGCATCATTGGACTAGGCGCTATCGGCATCCGCGTGGCAAACGCAGCAGTAGCGCTTGGAATGGATGTCTATGGATATGACCCGTATCTCTCTGTGGATGCAGCATTAAAACTCACCCGAGAAGTGAAGCATGTCATCAATGTGGATGATATTTACGCAGCATGTGATTTTATCACGATTCATGTGCCGTTGATGGATGCAACAAAAGGGATGATCAATGCTGCTGCCATTGCAAAAATGAAGCAGGGTGTCGTTGTATTAAATTTTGCGAGAGACTTATTGGTCAATGAAAAAGATATGATTTCTGCATTGGAGTCCGGAAAAGTCAAAAAATATGTCTCAGATTTCCCGAATCCGACGACTGCAGGTCAGAAGGGATGTATCGTCATTCCGCATCTGGGCGCTTCTACAGAGGAATCTGAAGATAACTGCGCTGTGATGGCTGTCGATGAACTCAAAGATTATCTTGAAAATGGCAATATCAAAAACAGTGTAAACTATCCAGCCTGTGACATGGGCGTCTGCGGCAACGTTGGCAGAGTGGCGATTCTGCATAAGAATATTGCCAATATGATCACACAGTTTACAGCGGCTTTCGGTGCAGCAGGTATCAATATCAGTGATATGACCAACAAATCAAGAGGCGAATATGCTTATACGCTGATGGACATTGAGAAGTCTGCCGATGACAGGATTCTTGAACAGTTGAACAGTATTGACGGCGTGTTCCGTGTGCGTGTTGTAAAGTAAAGTTATGGGTTACATCAGGGCGTAGTGTTTATTGTTTGGTCCGTGAGAAAATATACAGCTCGTTTAGTGGTGATTGCGAATTTATTACATTGGTGTATTGTGTTATAAATGTAATAAATTCGCAACATTATTTTGCGCAAAATGCCTCTTTTGTGCAAGATAAATTGGTAAAAGTATGTAAAAAATGTGGACAAATTGTCGAAAATCTGTTGACTAAATGCAATAAATATGTAATAATTTATCTACAGAAACAACGTTACACTTTAGAATCCTTGAGAGAGCTTTATTAAAATGAGATGGCGTTTGTGTAAAAAGGGATGGCTTCTCGGAGACAAAGTGGGGAATTTGAGGGGATAGCTTGATGTGTAAAAGGAACTTTTGATGGGAATCAAGTGTAAAAGGAACAGTACAAAAAAAGGATGTATACATCCTTTTTTTGTTTGCGCAATAAATAATTCATGGTAGAATAGAAATGCACACAGATGAGTGCACGTAAGAGAGCTTTTTCGTGACATTAAAATGCATCGTGTACATCGCCATATTTTGTCATATTCCCAATCGTATTTTGGAACTTCGTCTCACGGCTGACAGTGACCTGACTCGCCAAATCCATATATTTGATAAAGATTTCCTCTACAGTCCGATCCTGCTCTTTTGCAATTTCTTCCATGATTGGTTTGAGCTTTTCAAGCTGGAAAGAAACGCGCGTTTTCTGCGGATCAAAATCTTTCAATACACGGTCAGCATACTCATTAATGCGCTCTAACAGATTCTTATCTTCTGGTGTCATAGTTGAACTTCCTTTCATGAATAGTGGAGGCGCAATACCTCTCTAAATAATTCGTAACAAGTTCAGTCCTCGGCTTTCTGATACAGGCTTCAAGCCATGAAAAACCACTTCGAAGCTTGATGCGTCTCTGCCAATATGCTGTTTCACGGACTTTACGATAAATGAAAAGTCCTGAGCTGAACTGTTATAATAATTACTATATCATACTGGATTTTGCTTGTCAAAAGGCTGTTATTACAGATTTGCAGTTTTTTATAAGAATATGATATAATTCCGTAAAAACCTGCAACGGGTTATTATAAAATCCTTCTTATAAGAAAAGGGCACAAATACAAAGGAGGTTATCACTTGGAAGACAATGAGATTATCGAATTATTCTGGAATCGCTCTCAACGGGCGATTGTGGAGACTGACGGCAAGTATGGCGGGCGGCTGCAAAGTCTGTCCATGAATATTCTACATGACAGAGAGGATGCAGAGGAATGCGTAAATGACACATACCATGCGACATGGAATACACTGCCCCCGAAACGTCCCAGCTATTTTTTTGCCTATCTGGCAAAACTTACACGTAACTTTTCATTTGGAAAATATGATTACTACCACGCGCAGAAACGGTCTGTGACAGTGGTGGAACTGAGCGAGGAGATTGAGAACTGCATACCGGCGCCGAATGATTTTGAACAAAAGATGGACAGTGAGGAGATTGGGCGTATTATCAGTGAATTTTTGTTGAAACAGCCTGCTGAGATGAGAATGATATTTGTGCGCCGTTATTGGTACATGGATTCAATACAAGATATTTCACAGATCTTTCGTGTGAGTGAAAGTAAGGTAAAATCCGTTCTTTTTCGCATGAGAAACAAGTTGCGAAAATATTTAGAGGAGGGAGGCATACAACTGTGAGAGGAAAAGATTTGTTGAAATGTATGGAGTATATGGACGATATATTGATTGAGGAAGCTCTGAATCCAACAGAGATTTGGCATGGCAAAAATATGTATACAAAAAGTACTGTAATGAAATGGAGTATGGCTGCTGCCTGCGTGCTCGTTGTCAGCGTCTCTGCAACGGTATTCTGGGCACAACAGAGACAGATATACAACCAGGATACCAGAAATACAGAAATCGCGGTTCAGATGGACAGTCCATCGAATGATACGAGTGATATTCGTGACAGCGATGATAATAAAGACGATACAGGTTTACCTGCAGCCCCCGCGGCAGAACACACCTCCAAAGGCGTTCTGACAGAATCTATTACAACAGACACAGATATGGATACAACAGGCATGGATATGGGAGCATGGGATGCTGTGGAGGATACGGCATCGGCTAAGCAAAGTGCAACGCATGCAGGGCAGGACAAAGAGGAGAACAGAGCTGCCGCAGAAGAGGCACTAAAAACAGCTTATACTGTGCTCAATGATTATTATGGGGAAAAGGAGGACGCTGTTTATGATTACCCAATGCCCGAAAAGGGAACCCTTCTGTGTTATCATTATCTGCAAGAGACCATAAATTATTATTCAACTCAGGAAAATGCGGCAGATACTGTAGATCATACAATTTATGCCTATCAAGTAGTAATTGATCTATATGGCGATGTTGAAACGGCAAAAGGCGTACATTACCAAGAACTGTATCATGCAGACGAAGGATATGCCGTCATTGAGCAGGAATATCGGCGCCTGATTGATTTGGGCTATGCTGTAAGGCTTTCTGAGGATTTCCAGCTCACAGGAACCTTTACAAAAACTGAAATTGATACGTTTCCGGCGGCACCAGAATACGGCTATGTGTTTCGGTTCGAGAGCGAAGTCTAGTACAACAGAAAAGAATGGAGTAAGATTATGATAAAAAAAGGAATACTTCTCACAACAGCAATTGTCACAGCAGCTTGCATTTTCAGCGCTTGTACCCAAAAGACTGGGCAGCAGACGGATTTGCTGATGACAGAACAGGAACAAAACACGGAGGAACAAAATATGGCGAACGCAACCGATTTGAAAGAAGATACAGAGACAGGCGTATGCATAGACTATGTGATAGAATCTTATCAAAATATTCAGCAGTTCGGATATCGTCTGTTTTCGCAGCATCTCAATAGCAAAAATCCTGTGATCTCACCAGTATCGGCTTATTTGGCGCTCACGATCGCCGGCTGCGGGGCAGATGGCGCAACCCGTGAAGAATTTTATGATGTACTTGGCAAAGATATGATACCACTTTCTGACGATCTGATGAACCGCTTTCCTAAAACCGGCGATCTGATGAAGCTGTCAATTGCCAATTCAGCCTGGATTGATGACAAGTTTGTTGTGGATAATACATGGCTTGGCACTGTGAAATCACTGATGGATACGGAAGTGGTTCAGACAGAGCTCTCCACACCGCAGACCATGAACAAGATCAATGACTGGATTGAGGCTAAAACAGGCGGGCTAATCCATGATATGCTGACAGTGCCGCTGGATTTACATGTGCGCCTTGCCCTTTTTAATACAATATACTTTAAAGGTAAATGGGAATGTCCCTTTGATCCGCAAAATACATACAAGGAAGCATTTTATCTGCAAAGGGGACAGGAAGAGAACGTGCAGGCTGATATGATGAATATGTATCTGACAGAGTTGGAATATCTTTCCAATGATTTCATGGAGGGTGTTATTCTTCCTTATCAACAGAATGAGATCAACAGCAATGAAACGCTGGCATTTATCGCCCTGAAGCCAACAGGAGATAAAGGTGTCAGAGATTTGTATTCCCAGCTGCCCAATGAAGTTAGAACAAGTGTTATTGAAAACAAACAGACTTATCTAGTCAATTTAAAGCTTCCAAAATTTGAAGTGACTTTTGACGAGAAGCTCAATAAAAGTTTGATAAATATGGGATTAACAGAATGTTTTGATGAGGATAAAGCAAATTTTGACCAACTCGGTAAAACACTAGACGGAGATAAACTATTTATCAATTTGGTCCAACAGAAAGCAAAAATCATTGTAGACGAAGAGGGTACAGAGGCTGCTGCTGCGACTGAGATCTTGATGTGTGACCGTGGTGCGGCGATCGAGACAGACTTTAAAGAGATGTATTTTAATGAGCCCTTTATTTATATAATACTAGATCTTGAAACAGAGATACCGTTATTTATAGGGATATTGGATAATCCCCTTTTATAGTGTGTTATAGGATACAAAGGAGGAATTCCAAAAGAAGCGGATTTCGTAGATGATGAAGGCACTGAGGCTGCAGCTGTGTTACTTTTCACACCCACGCCAAAGTAGTGGAAATCATGCGCCAAATTGATGCACTTTATCAATTTGTGTGCAAAATCTGTTATAATTCACACCTCAATAACTAATACGCTGATAAAAACTGGCGTTGGTGTGAATTGTAACGCAGCTGCAACGGAGATACTGCCCTGATAAATAATTTTGATAGATTTTATCATGATTATCTGATAGAATATAGTTCGGAGTAAAATATTAAGAAAACGAATCAGGAGGAATCTTACATATGGCAGTAATTAGACCATTTCGCGCTTACAGACCAAAAAAAGGCTTGGAGGATAAAATTGCAGCGCTTCCGTATGATGTTTACAACCGAGCGGAGGCATGTGCTGCGGTGAAGGGCAATCCGCTTTCATTTCTGAATATAGACCGCGCAGAGACACAGTTTGACAGCAGTGTGGATACCTATGCAGATGAGGTTTACCAAAAGGCACATGACATGCTCTGGGATATGATTCGGGAAGGAAACTTTATCCATGAGGACAAACCTGTTTATTATATCTACGAACTTACGATGGATGGGCGTGTTCAGACAGGGATTGCAGCATGCGCGAGTGTGGATGACTACCAGAATCAGGTGATTAAAAAGCATGAAAATACGCGCGCAGACAAGGAACTTGACCGTATCCGCCATGTAACAGCTTGTGAGGCACAGACAGGACCTATTTTCCTTGCCTACAGGGCAAATGAGATCATTAGTGCAGTCATTGAAAGGACGAAAC
>CAMWJQ010000261.1 GCA_947174615.1 uncultured Lachnospiraceae bacterium | reverse complement strand
AATATCTTTCCGATAAAAAGGCAGGAGCAAAGGACGCGGCATAAGGATGAAAAAATTAAAGCTTGGATCCAATAATATTTTACTAGCAATCACCGTGATCCTGTTCGTTGTCATGTATCTGGGCGGCTGCATCATTTATGCGGACAAAGGATTCACGCATCTTCAGACGTTCCTGAATGTGCTGATTAACAACGCTGGGCTTATCGCTGTCGCAGCCGGCATGACCTGTGTAATGCTGACAGGCGGCATTGATATCTCTGTCGGTTCTCTGATTGCCATGGATTGTATGTTTCTTGCAGTCGGCATGGAGCGCTGGGGGATGAGCAGTCCGGTGCTGATGATCCTGGTGCTGGTGATGGGCGCCGTCTTTGGACTGGTGCAGGGGTACTGCGTGGCGTATCTTGAGATTCAGCCTTTTATCGTTACCATGGCAGGGATGTTCTTTGCCAGAGGTATGACGGCGGTCATCTGCAAGGATCAGGTGAGCATCGTTTCGGATAAGCTGTTTACAGCGATTTCCAACACAAAGATCAACATCCCGTTTGGCGGATATACGAACAAGAAGGGGATCTACCAGACGCCCTTTATCCGTCCGACCGTTGTCGTGGCTCTCTTGGTAGTCGTTCTTGTATTCCTGATGCTCAAATACACTAAGTTTGGCAGAAGCATCTATGCAGTGGGCGGCAATCAGGTGTCCGCGGCGCTGATGGGACTCAATGTCAAGAAAACGAAACTTATGACATATACATTATGCAGCCTGCTGACATCCATTGGCGGTATCTGCTACTGTCTGAATACGATGTGCGGCACAACCACTCAGGCAACCGGCTTGGAGATGGATGCGATCTCATCCTCTGTTATAGGCGGAACGCTCTTGACAGGCGGTGTGGGCAATGTACTCGGGTCATTGGTCGGCGTACTGATTAACGGTACGATTTCCACGCTTGTGAAATCAAACGGAAAACTTGTCAGTTCATGGGCTAATATTATTACGGCAATTCTGTTGTGCTTCTTTATTCTGCTGCAGGCAATCTTTGCCAAGGTGAAAGAAAGTAAGAAAGCGTAATCGCTGCCCCCTTGCTCTCTGCATTTCGCGGAGGGTGAGGGGGTTTTTGGCGCACGGGTCGTGCGTATCCTTGACACTGCTGCGTTATACCGTTATAATGAATCAATAACAAGGAAAAAGCAGCTTTTGTTTATCGGTGTGTGAAAGAAAGTCAGATACCATATACAACACTGTCAGATCGTATAAAAGGTAAAACGAGTGTGGAGAAGTGCATAAAAAGTAGAAAGGAGTAGTATTATGGGACTTATCAAAGCAGCAATGGGAGCTGTCGGCGGAACGCTTGCTGACCAGTGGAGGGAATTTTTCTATTGTGATGCACTCGATCAGGATGTACTGGTCGTGAAGGGGGAGAAGCGCATCAATGGCCGCTCCTCCAATACCAGAGGAAACGACAATATCATCTCCAGTGGTTCGGGCATCGCCGTGGCGGACGGACAGTGTATGATGATCGTGGAGCAGGGAAAAATCGTTGAGGTTTGTGCAGAGCCAGGGCAATTTACCTATGATTCTTCGACGGAGCCAAGTATATTTTCAGGAAACCTTGGAAAAGGCATTGCCGATACCTTCCGCACGATAGGGAAACGTTTTACATATGGCGGTGACACGGGAAAGGATCAGCGTGTCTATTATTTTAATGTCAAAGAGATTATGGATAACAAGTTCGGAACGCCGAATCCGATTCCATTTCGTGTGGTGGATTCAAGGCTTGGTCTGGATGTGGATGTCTCCATTCGCTGTTCAGGCGTGTACTCTTACAGGATTGCAGACCCGCTTTTATTTTATACGAAGGTCTGCGGCAATGTGGAACAGGCATATACGAGAGCGGAGATCGAGAAGCAGCTAAAAACAGAATTTATCAGTGCATTGCAGCCTGCATTTGGCAGACTGTCTGAGTTAGAACTGCGTCCGAATCAGATTGTATCCCACAACACGGAATTGGAGGAAGCCATGAATGATGCGCTCTCTACAAAGTGGGGCAAGCTGCGCGGGCTCAAGGTTGTCAGCATCGCGCTGGGATCTGTTTCTCTGCCGCCGGAGGATGCAGAGATGATCAAGCAGCTTCAGCGAACTGCGGTATTGCAGAATCCCAATATGGCAGGTGCAGCGCTGGCTGGCGCTCAGGCGGACGCTATGAGGACGGCAGCTGGAAATGCCGCCGGTGCGATGAATGGTTTTGTGGGAATGGGCATGGCGATGAACGCAGGCGGCACGAGCGCACAGAACTTGTTTGCGATGGGACAGCAGCAGGCAGCGGCGGCGTCCGCAGCGTCTGCTGCTGGCTGGAAATGTTCCTGCGGTGCAGTGTCCACAGGGAAATTCTGCCCGGAGTGCGGTGCGCCAAAGCCCGCAAATGACGGTTGGACCTGCGCGTGCGGTACATTCAACAAAGGAAAGTTTTGTCAGAACTGCGGCGCAAAAAAGCCGGAAGGCACGCAGATCTACCGCTGTGACAAGTGTGGCTGGGAGCCGGAGGACCCTGCGCATCCGCCCAAATTCTGCCCGAAATGCGGCGATCTCTTTGATGAGAACGACAGGAGATAACAGGGATGGCACAATTACAGGAATATAAGTGCCCCTGCTGCGGGGGTGCGATTGCCTTTGACAGTTCAATACAGAAAATGAAGTGCCCATTTTGCGACACCGAATTTGAGATGGAGGCATTGGCAGGATATGACAAGGAACTGAAAAACGAGCAGCCAGACCAGATGGATTGGGAGGTATCCTCAAATCCCCAATGGCAGGCAGGGGAGAGCGAGAGACTGAGAACCTATCTGTGCAAGTCCTGCGGCGGTGAAATCATTGGAGATGAAAATACTGCCGCGACCGCCTGCCCATACTGCGGGAATCCAGTCGTCATGATGGGACAGTTTGCCGGCGCGCGAAAGCCGGATTATGTGATTCCGTTCAAACTGGACAAAAAGGCGGCAAAGGAAGCGCTGATGAGACATTATAAAAATATGCCTTTTCTGCCCAAGGCGTTCAAAGACCGGAATCACATCGATGAAGTGAAGGGTATCTATGTGCCATTCTGGCTCTTTGATGCGGAGGCGGAGGCGAAGATCCGTTACAGGGCGACGCGTGTGCGAAGCTGGAGCGACAGCAGTTATCATTACACCAAGACCAGCTATTATGCAGTGATGCGGGCTGGAAGCATCAACTTTGAGCGTGTTCCGGTAGATGGATCTTCTAAAATGCCTGATGCTCTGATGGAGTCCATTGAGCCTTTTGACTTTTCAGAGGCGGTGGACTTTCAAACTGCCTATCTGGCGGGCTATCTGGCAGATAAATATGATGTAGATGCACAGCAGAGCATCGAGCGGGCAAATGAACGGATCAAACAGAGCACGCAGGACAGTTTCCGCGCGACAGTTCAGGGATACGTCTCGGTTCTTCCTGAATC
The DNA here is from genome assembly GCA_947174615.1 of uncultured Lachnospiraceae bacterium. Taxonomy (GTDB): domain Bacteria; phylum Bacillota; class Clostridia; order Lachnospirales; family Lachnospiraceae; genus COE1. The sequence continues at coordinate 2,583 of CAMWJQ010000261.1, read as the reverse complement.
CACGAATGTCCATCTTCACAATGGAAAAGCACATTACGCACTATACCCGGTATGGATTTTAAATACGACATGGAAGGATACCAAGTATACGTTTGCCATGAATGGACAGACTGGAAAGCTGGTTGGCGAACTGCCAGTGGACAACGGCGCCTTTGCGAAATGGCTGTTTGGTTTATGGGGCGTCATCAGTGCGGCGGTATTTGGCATCAGTTATCTGATGTGGCTGTTATAGGGAGGTATCGTTCATGAAAAATAAGATTTCTGTGTTTATTTTGATGCTTGTGTGCTGCCTCTCTTTTGGCATGGTGGTATCTGCCGATGAGGAAAATGCTGTAAGACTTATGGATATGGCAGATCTTTTAACAGATACTCAGGAGAGCAGGATTTTGGCGGTGTTAGATGAGATTAGTGACAGACAGCGGCTTGACATTGTTGTTGTCACAACAAATTCGCTGGATGGAAAAACCCCTGTGGCATACGCAGATGATTTCTATGATGAGAACGGCTATGGATTTGGAGCAGAGAGGGATGGGGTGCTGCTTCTTGTGAGTATGGAGGACAGGGACTGGCGGATATCCATGTTCGGTTATGGCATTACAGTGTTTACGGATGCCGGAATGGATTATATGTCAGATCAGTTCGTTCCTGATTTGGGTGATGGCAGCTATGAGGAGGCATTTATCTGTTTTGCACATCTGTGCGACCAGTTTATCACGCAGGCGAGAGTGGATACGCCTTATGATGCTGGCATTCTTCCCAAGAGACCTTTTTCTGTTGGGGACAATCTGAGCAGGGCATTGTTAATGGGGCTGTTTGCCGCAGTAATGATCACGTTGATCATGCGCTGCAGTATGAAGTCGGTGCGTTTACAGCCGACAGCGACCGCTTATGTGAAGCGTGGCAGCATGCATGTGACGGAATCGAGGGATTTGTTTCTGTACTCGCATGTGGACAGGAGCGTGCGGCAGGAACAGCGCAGTTCCGGCGGCGGTTCGCAGACACATACTTCTTCTTCCGGGAGGACGCATGGCGGCAGAGGGGGGAAGTTCAATCGGTAGCAGCATCTAAAGAATTTACACTTTTTTTATGGAATCCATCACAATCTCCACCTTTGTCCCATTCCCCTGCTCCGAGGCAATGTGGAACCGATGCCCAAGTTTATCCAGTATGGATCGGCACAGATAAAGCCCTATTCCAGTAGAGTATTTGTCAGCGTGTCCGTTGTAGCCAGTATATCCTTTTTCACAAACTCTCGGCAGATCCTCCGCGCGGATGCCAATTCCTGTATCCTCTATCACAAGCCGAACACTGTTTTCATAAGTAACTGCCCTTTCATCATTCCAATGATTCTGTTCCGCCGTTTTTTCTGCGTTCTCACAGCCTGCACAATCGCATGGCTGTATGGCGCCGCACACGCGAATCGTGACGCTGCCCTGCTTTGTGTATTTGACAGCATTCGACAAAAGCTGGTCAATCACGAACCCCAGCCACTTTTTATCTGTCACGACCACGAGCTCCTGCGGTGTGTATACCAGACGAAGCTGTTTCTGTATAAACTGTTTGGCATACTTGTGAATGGACGTTTTTATCACCTCGTCGAGCATCACACGCTCAAACACAAAATCGTTTGTCCCGGCGCCTAGCCGAATATACTGCAGCGCCATATCAACATACTGCTCAATCCGAAAAAGCTCGCTCTGCATCTGTCTGCTATTTATGACATATATGTCATTTTCTTCCGTGTGATCCGCTTCCAGATATGTGCTTACCTCCTCGTCAATCAAGAGTTTCAGCGCGGCAATCGGCGTCTTAATCTGGTGCACCCACATCGAATAATATGCTGTCATGTCCTGCTGGCGGGTCATCAACTCGTTCTTCACCCTGTCCTTCTCCTGCACAAGCACATTGATGCAGTCCTGATAATACGTTTCATACAAGTACTCCGGCACTTTCATCTCATTTTGCACCACTGCAATATTTTTGCGCATCTCCTTCAACTGCCGGATGCTTTCACGGTGTCTGCCAAATCCTATAACTGCCGCCGCCACGGTGACAAAGACGCACAAAAGCATCCCATATCCGATTTCATAAGCAGGGATTCCATTCAGCAGCATCGTCGCAGTCATCACCAGTGCAAGAAACAAATTTACAGTAAGCCATCCACTGTTTTCTCTAATATATACCCTAAAATCTTTCATCTAAAATCCCCCTCTGCCCCAAGAATCCTACCCTACACGGTATCCAATCCCTTTCTTGGTCTGTATAAAGTCCGAAAGTCCCGCGCTCTCAAGTTTCTTCCGCAGACGATTCACATTTACCGACAGCGTATTTTCATCCACATAGCTGTCACTCTCCCACAACTTTGTCATAAGCGTGTCTCTCGCCACGACCTTTTCCTTATTTTCCATCAAAACCTGTAAAATACGCAGCTCATTTTTGGTCAGCTCCAGCTTCTTGCTGCCGTAGACCAACACCGCCTCGGTGAGATTCAGCATTGCACCCCGATGCTCGAGAACCACACTCTGACTCACAAAATCATAGCTCCTGCGCAGCATCGCCTGTATTTTTACCGTGAGGACATCC
>CAMWJQ010000260.1 GCA_947174615.1 uncultured Lachnospiraceae bacterium | reverse complement strand
TGCTGGGTTACGGAAAATAAACGAGTGACTGCCGGTGGGCTGACGCTGTTGATGGTGTTTATGACAGTTGTGTCAGTTTTGACGCCGGGAATGACGGCGCGGGCAGCGGGAACGACACTGATTGTCCACTACGGCGGAAGGGCTGATAACAGCTATGAAGGGTGGAACCTGTGGATCTGGGAGGAAGGAAGAGAAGGACAGCAGGTTGACTTTACCGATGAGGATGCGTTCGGCAAGGTGGCGGTGTACCAGACCAACAGGAAACCGGCAAGTATTGGATTTATCGTTCGTTTAAACCAGTGGGAGGACAAGGATATGGGCGATGACAGATTTGTCGCGATGGACGGGGAGACTGTTGAAATCTGGGTGACGAGCGGTGAGGTGGAATTTGCCACAGCGGCGCCGGACGGAGCAGAGCCTTATGACCTTGCAGCGCTTGAGGAAGCACGCCTGAATGTGTACAATGAGGAGGGCGCAGCCAAGATCAATGTGCACTATTACAATTTTGACCAAAACTACAGTACGGACAATGTGGAGGCATACGCATGGGCAGGCAGCGATGCAGGCGGAAATTATCCGATGGCAGAGAAGGATGCGTTTGGGGCGCTTTTCAGGATCGGACTGCTGCCAAAGGAGGGTGTAAAGACTGCCGGCGTCCGCGTGATACAGGATGGCGATGCAGACGCAGCGCTTGATTATGAGATTGATCTTACCAAGGCATCGGACAATACAATTGATGTATACATAGTGGAAGGAAATCCCACGTTGTGGTACAATGAGGAGGACGCTGTGTTTCAGCCGGTGATTGCGGAGGCATATTTCTCTGAGACGACAAGTAAGGAGATTTATGCATTCCTGTCGCGCGCGCCAAAGAATACATCATCCTTGGCGGCACAGTTGAAAATCACAGACGCAGAGGGTACGGAGTACAAAGTGGCTTCGGCAGAAAGCGAGGATGGCAGAACGGTTCTGCTGACATTGGAGGAGGAGTTGGAATTGTCAAAGGCATATGACATATCAATGGAGGGATATGAGGGAACGACCATATCCATGAACAAAATTATCGGATCAAGTTATTTTGATGAAGCATTTGCTTATGAGGGAGATGATCTTGGCGCGGTCTACACCAAAGAAAAGACAGGATTCAAGGTATGGGCGCCCACAGCGTCAGAGGTTTCTCTCAACCTGTATGAGCAGGGAGACGGCGATAACCTGATTGAAACGGTTCCTATGACATTGGGCGAGAAGGGGGTCTGGAGCTGTGAGAAGCAGGGAGACCTGAACGGTGTGTACTATACATACTCGATTCAGATTGGAAATAAGACAAACGAGGCTGTGGACCTCTATGCGAGAACGACGGGCGTCAATGGTGACAGGGGTATGGTGGTCGATCTGAGCGCGACCAACCCGGACGGATTTGAGAATGATGTGAGACCGACTTTTGAGAATCCGACGGATGCGGTAATCTATGAGATTCATGTGCGCGATCTCTCGTCCGACGCGTCGTCTGGCATCAGCAATACAGGCAAATTTCTTGGATTTACGGAGACAGGGACGACCAACCCGGACGGTCTTGCGACAGGAATAGACCACATCAAGGACTTGGGTGTGACGCATGTACAGATTCTGCCCTGCTATGATTATGCGACAGTCGATGAGACAAAACTGGATACACCGCAGTTTAACTGGGGATATGACCCGAAAAACTACAATGTGCCAGAGGGTTCTTACAGCACAGACCCTTATCACGGGGAAGTGCGCATCAATGAAATGAAACAGATGATTCAGGCATTTCATGAGAATGGCATTCGTGTGAACATGGATGTTGTGTATAACCATACCTTTAATATAGAAAATTCTTGGTATCAGAAAACAGTGCCGGACTATTATTATCGAAAAGTTGGCGAGAAGTACTCCAATGCATCCGGCTGCGGAAACGAGACGGCATCTGACCGCGCGATGGTGCGCAAATATATCGTGGATTCGGTTGTTTACTGGGCAAAGGAATACCATATTGACGGGTTCCGCTTTGACCTGATGGCAGTGCATGACATTGAGACGATGAACGCTGTGCGGGCAGCGCTTGATGAGATTGATCCTTCGATTATGGTATATGGTGAAGGCTGGACTGGCGGGGATTGTGCGATTCCGTCCTCACAGCAGGCATTGAAGGCAAACATGGCAAAGATTGACAGGGTTGGCGCGTTCAGTGATGATATACGGGATGGAATCAAGGGCAGTGTGTTTGACGCGCAGGATCGAGGATTTATCAGCGGCAAGGATGGCATGGAGGAGAGCGTGAAGTTTGGCATTGTCGGCGCGACGCCGCATCCTCAGGTAATGACCTTCAAAAATGACAAGGGCAGCAAGAGCTGGGCAGCACAGCCGGGACAGAGCATTAATTATGTATCCTGTCATGACAATCTCACATTCTGGGATAAACTGGCAATATCCAATGCAGACGACAGTGAGGAGACAAGGATTCAGATGAATAAACTCGGAAGTGCGATCATTCTCACTTCACAGGGTGTGCCGTTCTTCCAGGCAGGCGAGGAGCTGCTCAGAAGCAAGCCTTCGGCAACGGTGGAGGGCGGTTTCGATGAGAACAGCTATACCTCGCCGGATTCCACCAACAGCATCAAGTGGGCGGAGAAAGCAAAGGTTCTGGATACGTATGAATATTACAAGGGACTCATCGCGTTCCGCAAAGCGCACAGTGCACTCCGCATGACAACTGCAACAGAGATCCAGAACAATCTGGCATTTATGAGCGGTCTCGATGCCAATGTGATTGGATATACGATTGCAAACAATGCAAACGGCGACACGGCGGAGAAGATTACAGTTTTATTCAATGGAAGTAAGAATGCGGTGGATGTGGCGCTGCCGGCAGGAACATGGGAAATCTGCATCAATGACAAGACAGCAGGCACTGCATCCGTAGGCGCCGCACAGGGGACTGTATCTGTGCCGGGCATCTCAGCGATGGTGCTCGTGCAGGGAGACGACACGATTGTGAAGGCGGAGACAAGGACAGAGAATGAAACGACTGCAGCTGTCGGCACAGAGGGCGCGGAAACCGCAGGAAGTGCTGGGGATGCAGAGAAATCCTCTGGGAGTACACCGCTCGTCGTAGGCGGAATCATCGCGGCAGCGGCAGCAGTCGCAGCAGGTATTTTTATAAAAAAGCGTAAGAATTAGGAAATTAGAGATTGTTTCAGGATAGAAAAAGAGGTGGCTTTGGGGCTGCCTCTTTTTATGCGCGCGGGCATCCAAGTAGGGAGGATGGATCTACGCCGGTTTTTATCAGCGTATAAGTTATTGAGGTGTGAAAAGTAACTACCCGATTCTATACATGCATCCCATATAGAATTGCTATTGACAAAGCGTTTATACGATTGTATAATAAGTTATACAACTGTATAAAAGGAGGAAATTGACATGGTAAATGGTAGAAAGAAACTAGGAGAAGCAGAATTGGAAATTATGCAGGTTATATGGAGGAGCAGTGCACCGCTTACGTCCAATCAGATTCTGCGTGAACTGCAGCAATACCGGAGCTGGCAGTTATCCACGCTGATGACAGCCCTGTCGAGGATGGCAAATAAAGGATTTGTCCACTGCGACCGCTCGACGGGGACCAATTTGTACTCAGCAGTAGTTTTAGAGAATGACTATAAGGTGACGGAAAGCAAGAATTTCTTAGAGAAATTGTATGACAATTCAGTGCAGAATTTGGTGGCAAGTCTGTATGGCAGTAAGATAATTAAAGATTCGGATCTCAAAGAGCTGCGCAGCTTTCTGGATACGATTGATGAAACGGAGGTGAAATAAGTGACAGATATTTTTCTGGCAGTATTGGAGACAACGCTGTCATCTAGTGTGGTGATACTTTTGCTGCTTCTGCTCATGCCGTTTTTAAACAGACGTTATGCGGCAAAGTGGAGTTATTATATATGGATTTTTCTCGCAGTGCGGCTTATCGTGCCGTTTTCTCTGTATGATATAGTCGGTTCCTATCCTGTGCACAGAGAAGAAGGGAAGAATGAAATCAATGTGATAGGGGAGGCTTCGTCAGTCATAGCGCCATCAGAATCTAATTTGGAACAGACCGTGCCGTTCACAGAGCAGATTGCGCCGCGGCAGGGGATACGCCTTGAGATTCCAGAACAGATGGTGACGCCCATTGCTTCTTCTGGTGCAAAAATCGGGAGCCGCATAACATGGCTGGAGGTATGTTCCGCTGTGTGGATGGGCGGTTGTTTGCTCTTTATGGCAGTGCATTGGATCAGCTATTTACGGTATAAGAAACTTGTTATTGTACAGGGAATGACCGTGGAGGAGGATTCCACAGCGGCATTGTTTTCTCGTTTGTCGGAGGAGCTGCATATCAGGCAGCCGATTCAAGCGACCCTATATCAAGGGGCAGCAGGTCCGATGGTAATTGGTTTTTGCAGACCGATGGTCGTTCTTCCAGATATACAGTATAACCAGCAGGAGCTGTATTTCATCCTCAGACACGAACTGGTGCATCTAAAGCGCAGGGATGCTTGTCTGAAACTGCTGTTTGTCACAGCGAATGCAGTTCACTGGTTCAATCCGGTTGTCTGGATCATGCAGAGGGAGGCGGTCGTTGATATGGAATTATCTTGTGATGAGCGGGTGGTACAGGGAATGGATTTTGCAGACAGAAAGGCATATACGGAGACGTTGTTCACGGCGCTTTATCGAAAGTATCGGCATATGGATAGGACAGTCTTGTCAACGCAGTTTTATGGAGGGAAACAGGTGATGAAGAAGCGTTTTGGAAATATTTTAAGCAGAGCACATAAGAAAAATGGTATGGTGATGTTCGCGGCAGCTGTTCTTCTGGCAGTCGGTTTCGGGGCAATGATTGGATGCTCTGCCGCCGCAGTGAAATCATCGGCAGGGGATGCAGAAGCGCGCGTGTTATCGGTGGAGAACGCAGATGGACAGCAGACGGTGAAGGACAGCGCTCAGACTGCAGGAGTGCAGAACGGTGTGGACAGAGAACAGACAGCGGTAGCAATGCAGACGAAGGGAGCCGGTGAGAACGAACGGGTCAGACAGCAGGTAGAACGGCTTGTGCAAAATACATTTATCTATGAAAGGCAGTCCCCAGCGAAATATACAGACTGGCGTGTCGAGAGCGTGACACCCAGCTATACCTATCAAAATTTTGAGGGAATGGTATTGGAAATCTATCAATTTAATTATCAATTTCGGACAGAGCGCCCGCAGGAGATACAGCTTTTGGAAGGAATGCAGATCGATGCAGACGGCTGGGTAGTCACAGGCTGCAGGGACAGCAATTATCTGGTTTACCAGCGGACAGGAGATACACTTATCTATCTGCGCCACATGTTTGAGCCGGCGTGCGTCCCGGGAGATGAAGTATTCACGCAGTCTTTACAGTATTTATATGATATGGGAGAACTTATACCGGATCTGCCGTCACAGGAGGCAGAGACCCTTATCATGACTTTTGCAAAGGAGGGATTTTCGATACAGGACTGTGCTGTATGTCAAAACACAGAGGCGTACTCGATCTATCTGACAGAGGGCGAATGGGCGCGGACGGATACAGACGAGTGGACGTCAAGGCGCAGCGGGATGGTCAAACTCTGGATTACACATTTTGAAGCGCAATCGCTGGAGGATGTCGAAAAAGCGCTCGCAGACGATGGTTATGCGGTGATCGGTGACAGGCGCATCAGGCAGGAGGGCGATTTGATCCATGAAGTAAATTTAAAAGAGTTTGACGGGGATGTATGGGGCGTATTCTCTACATATCCGGTGGATGCACAGGAAGGATGGGGCGTGATGATCCGAAAGATGGCAGATACGCTTTTGCCTGGTACACCATCCAGAAATTAGCATCGCAAACCGTCTATTTCATAACATTTCGTCGGCGATGCGGCGGCATGAATACAGTAACCGCAGCGTTAATTTCTGTCTGGATGAAGCGCTAGAGCGTGTTTGAAAAATCATTCCTACCACCTGTACGCCCCAATTTGCGCGATATTTGCGCCAAATTCAGGTTACATAGCCCGCTATGC
>CAMWJQ010000259.1 GCA_947174615.1 uncultured Lachnospiraceae bacterium | reverse complement strand
GAATTTTATTCATTTGTGTATTGTTCCTTTCATTTTTCTCGATCGTGCTGCTTTAAGTTTTTTGATGTTGTTGAAGAATATTTATTCATTATACTTGTTTCATGTTCTCTAGTCAAGAAACGCCGTATCAGGTGTTTCCCGAAACGTTTTTTCACAGTCCTTTATATGGTACTGGGCGCATCGAGGTGTGAAAAGTAACACGGTTGAGAATTATGCAAGATTCTGTACAATATGCGGCTTGCATTATATAGTCCGCAGAGGTAAAATAAATCAGAAAGAGTATACAGGAGAAAGCAGAAATGAAAAAACTATGATAGCAGCTGGTGCGCTTGCGTGATCGGCTTTTTGACTGCCTGCGCCACAGGACAGGACGAAAGGGCAGTAATCAATGTTATGGAACTCGTTCTCTTTTCTGTTATAATACTAGAGCGTGTTTGAAAAATCATTCCCGCCATCTACACGCCCCAATTTGCGCGATATTTGCGCCAAATTCAGGTTACATAGCCCGCTATGCGCCCTTCATTTGGCACAAATCTCCCACAAATTGTGACGCACATCTGCCGGAAAGCATCAAACACGCTCTAGAAAGGAGAACGGGATTTTTGACTTATACGAGGAGGATACAAATGCAGACAAATCAAAAAATGGAATATAAAGAGTATTCAACGGGCGTGCTGGTCAGGCGGTTTCTGCCGTATTTTAAGCCGTACCGCAGGACGTTGTGTGCAGATTTATGCTGCGCGGCGCTGACGACGGTGTGTGAGATCGTGCTGCCGCTGATCATTCGGCAGATCACGAATACCGCGCTTGAGGATGTGGCTCTTTTGACAACGCGCATGGTTCTTGGGCTTGCTTTGGTGTATTTCGTGCTGAGGATTGTGGATGCACTGGCAAATTATTATATGGCAGATATGGGGCATGTGATGGGGGCAAGGATTGAGACGGATATGCGCCGCGATGCCTATGCGCATTTACAGTTACTGTCCAACACGTATTTTAATAATACCAAGGTTGGTCAGATTATGGGGCGCATTACCAATGATTTGTTTGAAGTGACAGAATTTGCGCACCATTGTCCGGAAGAATTTTTTATCGCGGCAATTAAAATCGTGATTTCTTTTGTGATTCTCGCGCAGGTCAATCTGCCGCTCACGCTGATGATTTTTGTATTTGTGCCGGTGATGACGGTGGTGTGCCGCATGATTAACAAAAAGATGCGCAGAACGTTCAGTGAGCAGCGTCACCAGATTGGCGAACTGAACGCGAAGATTGAGGACAGTCTGTTAGGGCAGAAGGTGGTCAAGGCGTTTACCAACGAATCCCTTGAATCCGAGAAATTTGAGCAGGGGAATCAGGAATTTCTGAAGGTCAAGCAGCATGCATATATGCTGATGGGGATATTCAGCACTTCTACCAGAGTGTTTGACGGGCTGATGTATCTGACTATCATTATCGGGGGCGGATTTTTCCTGATGGACGGCAGGATTCTGCCAGGGGACATGGTTGCGTATGTCATGTATGTGTCCACGCTGATTGCGACAATCCGCAGGATTATTGAGTTTGCAGAGCAGTTTCAGCGCGGAATCACGGGGATTGAGCGTTTTCTGCAGATTATGGATGCGGATATTGAGATATTTGACGAACCGGACGCACAGGAGCTTGTCAGCCCCAAAGGTGAGATTGTCTTTCGTAATGTGAGCTTTGAGTACCCTGACGACCACAACAAAGTTTTTGCCAATCTAAATCTTCAGATTCATGCGGGAGAGAAGCTGGCGATTGTGGGACCGTCCGGCGGGGGAAAGACGACACTGTGCAATCTGATACCGCGCTTTTACGATGTGACCTGCGGAGAGATTACGCTGGATGGGAAAAATATCAAAAAGCTGACGCTAAAGAGTCTGCGGCAGAGCATTGGCGTCGTGCAGCAGGAGGTGTATCTGTTCTCAGGGACAGTGTATGAGAATATCGCTTACGGCAAGCCTGGCGCGACGCACGAGGAGGTCATGGAGGCGGCAAAGCGTGCAGGAGCGGATGAGTTTATCCAGAATCTGAAGGAAAAATATGACACGTATGTCGGTGAGCGCGGCGTCAAGCTCTCCGGCGGACAGAAGCAGCGCATCAGCATTGCGAGAGTCTTTTTGAAAAATCCGCCGATTTTGATACTTGACGAGGCGACTTCAGCGCTTGACAATGAGAGTGAGTACGCAGTTGCAAAGTCCTTGAATGAGCTGGCAAAGGGGCGGACAACGCTCACGATAGCACACAGGCTTTCGAGTATCAGAAATTCCGACAGGATACTGGTGCTGACAGACGAGGGAATCGTCGAGGAGGGCAATCATGAAGATCTGATGGCGCTTGGGGGCATGTACCATCATTTTTATACGATGGCAAATGAGATGAAATAGCCTGTTTGGAAATTAGAACTGTCGGAACATGACAGTTTCTTTTGTCGCGGCGAAAAAGAAAGCACACGATTGTATCGCCTGAAATAAGGGGCGGTACAATCGTGTGCAATGTGTTTTTAATATGTATGGAGTCTTAATGATTTATTTTACCGGAATTTTCTTGTCCGTATATAAGATATGGTTGATCAGCCAGCCAAGCAGAAATTCCAGAAGCTCCTGCAGGTACTCCTGCGGATTGGCGTCAATCTGGTCGAGACCAATATTCTCAAGCTTGTCAATAAATGCCTCATGGGCGCGTTTCTGTGCACTCAGTCCGTCATAGTGGATGCTTTCCATGTACTCTTCCTCGTCGGCAAAGTGTTCTTTGGTATACTCTTTTAATTCATTTAAAATTTCGATAATGTTGTCATATCCTGACAGTTCGTCAAAGGATTTCACGAGCTGGTTCGCCTTATCGACAATGCGGAACAGTTCTTTGTGTTCGGCGTCAACGAGCGCGATGCCAGTCAGGTAATCGTCTGTAAACTCACAGGGATTTTCCCGGATCATCCACTCTTCAAGCGGGGGCAGTTTTCCGATCAGAATATCGCTGCTGAGTATATGGCGGTACAGCCATTTGGCGAGAAAGCGCACAAGCTCGGTGAGTACTCGCTGCTGCTCGCTCTCGTCATCAATGTTTACAAACTCGTACTCTCTTATTTTATCGCGAAAATAGGCGTGCTGCGCACGCTGGCGGATTAATTCCGGGTCGCGTATCTGTGTCATGTATTCTTCCTCGTGGGTGAAGTGTATCTCGGCGTATTCGTCAAGTTCTTCGAGGATATTTTTGAGTTCCTGATAGTAGTCGCTGTGGTACTCCGTACAGGCAAGTATGTATGCCTTGGAGAGCAGAGCAAAGAGATTGCGGTGCTCGTCATCTATTGTGTCAATGCCTGTTATGCAGTCTTGTGTAAATTCGAATGCCATGTTGATATCATCCTTTCCTAAATATTTACAGTTCTCATTTATTTTGTATAGTATACCACAAATCCTTAGAATATGGTGTATTTTTTTCTCGTTTCCCGATCAATTTCCCCGATCAATTGTTACTGTTCATTCCGTTTCGGTAACGATCACTATATCGTATCATTTTGTGCATGATTTGTCCAATACAGTTCATGGACGAATTTACAAAAATTTAATAATATGAAACTACCAATAAAAAGGCGCGGCATGCATGCAAAATCCAGGATAAGCAGCGCCAGGAGGTATACAAATGATTCATAAACGAAGGAACTGTTTAGAAATAACGCATCAATTTGACTTGCCTAAATGCCCATCTGCGGCATCAGACAATCTTGACGTAGCCCGCTGCGCCTGCGATTGTCTTCTTTGCAGATGAACATTTATTCTGCGTCAAATTATACGCACGACAGATGAAATCCGCCGTGCGTATCGCGCCAGCTGCAGCCGCGAAGCTGCATATTTCCTTATGCGGCTGTGCGCATAACTTTATACTGAGCGGTCAGTCTTTTCGACCGCCAGTATAACAAGTTATTTCTTAACAGTTCCTAAATTGAAGAAAGGAAGGATACAATGGGGAAAACCAAGACATCAGGAACCGGGAATCTGAAAAAAGAGCTGAGAAAGCATGTGCCTTTTTACATATTCCTGCTTCCGGCAATTATCCTTGTAATTCTGTTCTGCTATATGCCCATGGAGGGACTGATGATAGCGTTCAAGGATTATAAGATGGCAAGGGGCATCGAAGGCAGTGACTGGGTGGGTTTCAAACATTTTCAGGCGCTGTTCACAGATCCAAATTTTTACAGAGTACTTGGGAATACGTTGAAAATCAGTATTTTCACGCTGCTCACGACATTTCCTGTGACAATTATCTTCACACTGCTGGTCAATGAGATCATGAATACCCGGTTTAAGAGCGTGGTGCAGACCATTACTTATATGCCCCATTTTCTCTCATGGGTCGTGGTAGGTACCTTTGTGTATCAGCTGCTGTCCCCCACAGGCGGTGTGGTGAATGCGATTCTGATCAAAATGGGAATTTTGGACAGACCGCTGTACTTTATGGCGCAGAAGGATATGTTTATACCGATTTATCTGATATCAAACCTGTGGAAGACGACAGGATACAGTATCGTCATCTATCTGGCAACGATATCCGGCATTGACACTTCCATGTACGAGGCAGCTTCCATCGACGGGGCAAACCGTTTCCACAAGGTTTTGCATATCACGCTTCCGGCGATGTTTCCCACAATGTGCACAATGCTGATTCTAAATATCGGAAGTCTGATCAGCGTGGGATTTGACCCTGTGTTTAACTTGTACAATGATGCTACCTATCAGACAGCGGATGTAATTTCCACCTATGTATACAGGAAAGGTATGGTAGAGAGCCGATATGATTTCTCTACAGCTATCGGTCTGTTTCAAAATGTGGTCAGTCTGGCACTTGTGATCATTGCCAACTGGTTTGCGCGAAAGGCGAATCCAGAGTACAAGATTATATAATTCTATGGAGAGGAGAAAGTGGTTATGGCGCGTGAGAAGGAGAAAAAGGTCAGGATGAAACAGTCTGTCGGAAGCCGGGTGTTTGACATCTGCAACACCGTGTTTATGGTTGCGTTCTGCATTACCATATTACTGCCGTTTTGGGATGTCGTGGTACGGTCGTTTTCCAGAGCGCAGGATATTTCTTATATGCATATCAATCTGTTTCCAAAGGTCTGGACATTGGATGCGTATAAGTACTGTTTTCAGGACAATGAGATTATTACGGCATTTATCATATCTGTGCTGAGGACAGTGGTCGGGACGGTCATTCATGTCATTGTGTGCTGTATGGCAGCGTATTCTCTGACGAGGACGGAGATGCCATTCAGAAGAGTTATCACAGCAATCCTCCTGATTCCCATGTTCTTTTCGGCGGGTATGATACCTGCATATTTGAATATGAAGAGGCTTGGACTTTTAAATAATTTTCTGGTGTATGTATTGCCGACAGGATTTTCCATCTACAATACCATTATTATTCGAAATTATTTCTTTTCCATCGACAAGGGGATGGAGGAGGCGGCTTCCATTGACGGAGCGTCTCAGGTGCGAATCTTCGCGTCCATCATCATGCCGTTGTCCAAGCCGGTTATCGCCACGGTGGCGCTGTGGCAGATGGTGGGACAGTGGAATGCATGGTTTGACAACATGGTCTACTGCCGCAGGTCGGCAAATCTGACAACGCTGCAGTATCTGCTCCGCAGGATGCTCGACAGTCTGACCGCATCCACGTCTACAGGGGCGTCGGGAGTGGAAGCGATTGGCTCCATGGTGGATACGAACCCGGACACGATCAAGGCAGCGACAACGATCTTGGTCGTACTGCCCATCGTGGCAGTGTATCCGTTCCTGCAGAAATATTTTGTGCAGGGCATTATGGTAGGCGCTGTCAAGGGATAATAGCGTATTACAGATAGCGCAGCTTTAGATGGAAGTTGAAGGAGAATGAATGAGAAAAAAGGAATTAGGAACGGTGGCGGCGGAATTTATTCCGTCAAAGGAAAAAAGAAATCCCCGCAACAGCGAAGGTGCATTTATAAAACTGCATGACGGCACGGTCCTCTTTGCGTACAGCCGCTTCAAAGGCGAAGGCTGTGAGGATTGGGGAATATCAGATATC
>CAMWJQ010000258.1 GCA_947174615.1 uncultured Lachnospiraceae bacterium | reverse complement strand
GAGAAAAATATGATGTTGTGTGTGGGATGACAGAATGAATAACAAAGGGAATGTCAGAAATTTTCCGATATTCCCTTTTTATTATTATAAAAAATTATTTTGCCTTTTCTGCAAACGTTCGAGTTACTAAATCTTCATAGGATACGTAGTTTTCAAGTTCTCCGGCTTCCATCAGAATGTTTTGCAGGAGGGTGAAACTGTCTTCGGTGAAGATCAAATCCTCTTTCCAGGTATCCTGTGTCTGGTAGCGAGTTACGATGGTAGTGATGGTATCAAGCTCTGTCTCAGGGAACTGTGGTTTGATAACGTTTGCTATTTCATCGGCAGAATGGCTTGCAACATAATCCATGCCTTTGTGGAGCGCTTTGGTAAAAGAGAGCAGGACATCAGGATTCTCTTCGATATAGCTCTTTCTGGCACTGAATGCCGTGTAGGGAACATATCCGGAATCAACGCCAAGGGAGGCAACGATATAACCCTTCTGCTGAGTCTCAAGTGAGGTTGCATGGGGTTCAAACTCAACCGTGAAGTCGGCGTATCCAGCATCGCCTTCTTTTGCACCAGCAAAAGCTGCCGCAGTGGAACCGAAGTCAATGCTGGTATCTATGGTGAGGTCTGTGTCGGGATTGATCTGATTCATTTTGAGAATATACTCAAAGACCATCTGGGGCATTCCTCCCTTGCGCCCTCCAAGTACATAGGTGCCTTTTAGATGATCCCAGCTAAAATCGTCGATTGGCGTGCGGCTCACGAGGAAGTTGCCGGCGCGCTGTGTCAACTGGGCAAAGTTTACGGCATAATCCTGAGCGCCCTGCAAATAGGTATATATAGATGCTTCACTGCCCATAAAGCCGATATCTGCTTCGCCGGTGAGCAGCGCCGTCATGGTCTTGTCTGCACCGTAGCCTGTCACGAGCTCAAGGTCGATGCCTTCCGCTGCAAAGTACCCTTCCTCGATCGCCACATACATCGGCGCATAGAAGATGGAGTGCGCAACTTCATTGAGTGTTACCTTTTTTGCCTGTCCGCTGGATTCAGACTTTGTTCCGCATCCGCTGGCAAAGGTGGAAATGAGCAGGATCATTGCCAAAAGTATAGAGAGTGGTTTGAACTTTTTCATACGAATCCTCTTATTTTAGATTGTTTTCATTATCATATGCGGGAAAGCAAAAACAGGTGATTGCAGAAAAGAATTGCAACGGAGAGGCTTCAATGATATAATTGCAGTGTTATTTATTTTGGATTATCGGGAAAGGATTTCGAAGATGGGGCTTTATGATACATTGAATGAACAGCAGCGAAAAGGAGTTTTTACGACGGAGGGTCCTGTGCTGATCCTCGCGGGCGCAGGCAGTGGTAAGACAAGCGTGCTCACAAAGCGCATTGCATATTTAATTGAAAATGTAGGTGTGAATCCGTGGAATATACTGGCGATTACATTTACGAACAAGGCGGCGGGCGAGATGCGCGACAGGGTAAATGATATTGTGGGCTATGGCGCAGAGAGTATCTGGGTCTCTACGTTTCACTCAACCTGTGTGCGGATACTCAGGCGGCATATTGACAGGTTAGGGTTTGACAACAGTTTTACAATCTATGACACAGATGATGCCAAGAGTGTCATGAAGGATGTGTGCAAAAAACTTGATATCGACACCAAGATGCTCAAAGAGAAAACAATACTGGGTGCGATTTCCTCTGCGAAGGACAATCTAATCTCGACGACAGCGTATGAGATCTCGGCAGCAGGTGATTATCTAAAAAAGAAGATTTCAGCAGCTTATGCGGAGTATCAGCTCACTTTGAAAAAAAATAACGCCCTTGATTTTGATGATTTGATTGTAAAGACGGTAGAACTCTTTCAGCGCTGTCCGGAAGTGCTTGAAAATTATCAAAACCGTTTTCAATATATCATGGTCGATGAGTATCAGGATACGAACACGGCACAGTTTGAGCTGATACGTCTCCTGGCACAGCGGGACAGAAATCTCTGTGTTGTGGGGGATGATGATCAGTCGATCTATAAGTTTCGCGGGGCAAATATCAGAAATATTCTTGATTTTGAGGAAGTTTACCCAGACGCGACGGTGATCAAGCTCGAACAGAATTATCGTTCTACACAGACAATTTTGGATTCGGCAAATGCAGTGATTGGCAATAATATTCGAAGAAAATCGAAGGCGCTATGGACAGACAAAGGCGCTGGGAACCGTGTACATTTCAGGGCTTTTGACAATGCCTATGAGGAGGCAGAATACATAGCAGGTGATATCAAACGCAAGAAACGGGAACTTTTGAGTGACTATAGAGAGTGTGCGGTGCTATATCGAACAAATGCGCAGTCGCGTCTGCTTGAGGAGAGCTTTATCGCGCTGAACATACCATACAATGTAGTTGGGGGAGTAAACTTTTATGCGCGGAAGGAAATCAAGGATATCCTTGCGTATCTAAAGACGATCGACAACGGCAAGGATGATCTGGCAGTAAAGCGTATCATCAATGTGCCAAAACGCGGTATTGGTGCGGCGAGTATCACAAAAGTTCAGGATTATGCAGACCACAAGGGATTGAGTTTCTATGAGGCGCTACAGCAGGTGGACGAGATCTCAGCGCTGGGAAAAAGCAAGTCCGCAGATAAGCTTCGCGATTTTGCAACGATGATCCGCATGTTTCGAACGAAAATGCAGATGGGTTCGCTCGAAGATTTGATAACAGATGTAATAGAAACAACAGGGTATGTAAAGGAGCTTAAGGAGTCTGATCATGAAGATGCGCAGGATCGAATAGATAATATTGATGAGCTGATTACCAAACTGGTAAGTTTTGAGATGGAGCAGGAAGCGCTGGGAGAGGAGGCTTCCCTTTCCGCATTTCTTGAGGAAGTTGCGCTTGTGGCAGACATTGATACTGTAAATAAAGATGACAATCGAGTGTTATTGATGACGCTTCACAGCGCGAAGGGGCTTGAGTTTGCAAATGTATATTTGTCAGGGCTTGAGGATGGTATTTTTCCAAGTTATATGACGATTATTTCTGAGGATCCAGAGGAGATCGAGGAGGAGCGTCGTCTTGCCTACGTGGGCATCACGCGTGCAAAGGAGGATTTGACCATCACTTATGCGAAGGCGCGTATGATCAGAGGAGAGACACAATACAATGCAGTCAGTCGTTTTGTGAGGGAAATACCGGACAAGCTGCTTGACAGTAAGATTCCCGGCGTAAGCCGCTGGGATGAGATGGCGTATGAGCGCGATTCTTATGAGCGGAATCTGTTCAAGACCAAACCTTTTCAGGCGGATGGGGGAAAACGTCCTATAGCGGTACAGCGGGAAGCATTGAGCGATACGGTGTTTGACAAGCCGCGCAATAACTGGGAGGCAGCAGAACAGGTACTCGCGCCTGCACGAAAAACGACCGTGCAGCCGTCTGCCGCAAGGACGACAGCGCAGTCTGTATCAGGGAACGCTGCCGCGAGGACGACAGCGCAGTCTGCATCAGGAAACAACACCGTACAGGCGTCTGCCGCAAGGACGACAGCGCAGTCTGGCGCCAGAAGGGAATTATCCGAGATCCTGACCTCTCGTCCGAAGGCAGTTGCCAGGAAGAAGGAGACACCCGCAGCCAATAAGCCATATATTGCAAAATCGCTGGATGGGCTGACGAAGGGGGCGCCGACGATTGCAGCGGATGGTCTGGGATACGAGACAGGAGACCGCG
This sequence comes from uncultured Lachnospiraceae bacterium, assembly GCA_947174615.1. Lineage (GTDB taxonomy): Bacteria > Bacillota > Clostridia > Lachnospirales > Lachnospiraceae > COE1. The sequence continues at coordinate 2,367 of CAMWJQ010000258.1, read as the reverse complement.
TGCGTCATATCAAATATGGGGACGGCACAGTCTTGAATATCGTTCAGGATACGAGAGATTACAAAGTGACCGTGGACTTTGATGTATATGGCAATAAAATTATGTACGCCGCCTTTGCAAAACTCAGAAAAATATAGTACATAGATTCGCCTTAGAATAATTTTGGAAAATTTGTAAAAAATTCCAGATAAAAAGGTAGTAAATTTAGCGAATAAGTGATATTATATATATATTGTAATCTATATACTAAGAAACGAAAGGGGCTTTTGAGATGAGAAAGTGGGACGAATTAGTGGATTATCTGCAGGACAAGAATTTAGTGAGCAACGATATCCTCAGTAAATACTGCGCGAAGAGTGATCTCAAAAAAGACAATGAAAAGAAAGGTAACACAATACTCTGGGTACTTGCGATCATTGGCGCTGTAGCTGCTGTAGCTGCCATCGCATATGCAGTATACCGTTATATGACACCGGATTACCTTGATGATTTTGATGACGAGTTTGACGATGATTTTGAGGACGACTTCTTCGACGATGAAGAGGACGAAGAGGAGCAGGAGCCTGCAAAGGAAGATGAGTACACTACTGTGAAGTAAGAAACTGTTAATGAATTACGCATGATAATGCCAAGCTGGCTTCTGCGAAGCTGGCTTGGCATTGTATCTATCTGCAGCATCAGAAAATCTCGACATACCCCGCTATGCCTGCGGTTTTCTTCTGTTGCAGATGGACATTTAGACGGCGTGCTTATCACAAGTAATTTCTGAACAGTTCCTAGTGGTTGAGAGGGTGCTGGCAATACAGCACTCTTATTTTGTTTGCTTTGGAGGGCGTATGAAAAAAGGACAGATTTATGAGGGAAGTGTAGAGCGTATAGATTTTCCGAACAAGGGAATCATCAGATGCGAAGATGAGACAGTGGTGGTAAAAAATGTGATACCCGGACAGAAAGTATCTTTTTTGGTCAACAAAAAACGCAAAGGAAAAGCAGAGGGAAGACTGATGGAGGTGCTCCAAAAGGCGCCCTATGAACAGGAGGCAGCCTGTCCTCATTTTGCTGCTTGCGGGGGATGTATGTACCAGCATGTTCCCTATGAGAAACAACTTGAAATCAAAGAAAACCAAGTGAGAAAATTATTGAAGCCTGCTTTTGAAAAACAAATGTTATTGGAAAGAAACCAGACTGAGACAGCGTCTTATATCAGCCAGATCTTTGAAGGAATCAAGGAAAGCCCGGTCCAGAGTGCATACAGGAATAAGATGGAATTTTCGTTTGGAGATGAATACAGAGATGGACCGCTCGCATTGGGGATGCATAAGCGGGGAAGTTTTTATGATATTGTATCTGTCAGAGATTGTTGTATAGTGGATGGGGATTACAGAAAAGTACTGGCTTGTGTGTTGGATTATTTCACAAGACAAAACAGTAGTTATTTTCATAAAATACGCCATGAAGGTTATCTGAGACATCTGCTTGTCAGAAAGGCGCAAAAAACAGGTGAAATGTTAATTGCACTTGTGACGAGTACACAGGAGACACATGATTTAACACCCTTGGTGACACAGTTGTTAAAGCTGCCTTTAGATGGAAAAATAACGGGTGTGCTTCACACAAAGAATGATTCGCTGGCGGATGTGGTACAAAGTGATGAGACTGTTATTTTATATGGGCAGGATTATTTTTATGAGGAGCTGTTAGGGCTTCGCTTCAAGATTTCTCAATTTTCTTTTTTCCAGACAAATACGTTAGGCGCTGAAGTACTGTATGAGACAGCACGTGACTTCCTTGGTGATATTTCAGGGGATGGAAAGCACGACAAGACAGTATTTGACCTTTATAGTGGTACAGGCACGATCGCGCAGATCTTAGCGCCTGTTGCCAAGAGGGCGATTGGTGTAGAGATTGTGGAGGAGGCTGTCTTGGCAGCGCGGCAGAATGCGAAATTAAATGGTTTGGACAATTGCGCGTTCATCGCAGGAGATGTGCTCAAGGTGCTTGATGATATTGAGGAAAAGCCAGATTTTATCGTGCTGGACCCGCCGCGTGACGGGATACATCCCAAGGCGTTAAAGAAGATCATTGCGTATCAGGTGGATAGAATCGTATACATAAGCTGTAAGCCGACAAGCCTTGCACGGGATTTGGAGGCTCTGCTGGATGGCGGCTATCGGATGGAGCGAGTAGTGGCGGTTGATCAGTTTCCGCAGACAGGGAATGTAGAGACGGTGTGCCTCTTGGGCAGACGAAAACCCGATGATACGATAAAAGTCTCCGTCAATATGGACGACTATTATCAGATCAGGGACGCCGAAGAAGCGGAGAAAAACCCTTCATAAGACCAAAATAGTATATTGAGATCATAAC
>CAMWJQ010000257.1 GCA_947174615.1 uncultured Lachnospiraceae bacterium | reverse complement strand
AACGCAGCAGCAGCTACTACGACCTTTTCGGAGTTAATTAGTTTTTTGATTTGTAAAAAATATATTGAAAAGGAAATTAAAATAAAGGGAATTTACAAAATGATTAAGTATCCTGTGTTTGGATGCTGCGGAATAATAGCGGTTGGATTACTGGGCAATGCTTTAATTAGTGGGATTATCACAAGAGCTATAGTTGTTTTAGTTTTAAGTATAGTTGCATATATTGGCATATTGTTTGTGCTTAAAGATGAATTTTTGTTAAGTATAGTTAATCCGGTTATTAATAAATTCATTATTAAAAGATAGAAAGCTGGACGGGAAAAGTTCAGCTTTCTATCTTTTTGTTCTTCATATTCCCTGCAGTGAGTTCTTTGATGTATTCCTGAGCCCAAACATAAGGATCCATTCTGCCGGCTTTTGTGCAGACCTCATCCAGATTTCCCAATTATTCAATTGTGACAGTCACAACGGAACCATTCGGTTTACAGATGGACTCTAGGACATAGAAAGAAGCAGAATTTTTAGATTTACTAACAGTTAATTTCATAACACAACATCTCCATATTCTTATTATATCACGCATAGCTGCAAATATATTTACAAAATTTAGCAAAAAAAATTAACTGGAAAACCAGTTTTTATAAGAGTTAGAGGAGAATAGAAAGCAAAAGAATCGAGGAGGCGCAGTCAAACGCTCGCGTGATTTGGTCAATTCTGTCCCTTGTCCATTCCCAACAAGCGATATATAATAAAAATAAAAAATTACAAAAGAAAAACAAGGAGAACGAAAGCATGACCCAATCGAATGAAAACTCCCCCAAATATGAAAATATATCAACAAAATACGACGAGTATGTCTTACAGGATGAGAACGGGCTGGATTATTTGAAAACATTGATGAACAGGGCAATGGTCAGTGATAATTATGAGAAGGCTGTTGAGCTGGCAGAAAAGATTGCTGGTATCTATCGCAGACAGGGCAATGCGTCAGAAGGCGGCAGATATGAGCATGAAGCGTTTCTGTTTACCCAGAGGAAGATTTATAGAGATGCTTGTATTCCAGTAGATATGTTTTCTGGAATACCCTATGCCGAGAAATTAAAGGACGCAATGACAGAGGCGGCAGAGCTGGCAATGGAGCAGAGTCAGATTGATTATTATGTCTGCTATAAGAAAATGATCGCGCGGATTTGCAGGGCACAAGGAAAAGAAAGAGATGCCCATTTGATTGACTGTTCTATCTCTTCTTTATTAGAACGGGTAAAGAATATTTTGAAGTACAAAGAGCTCACAGCTGCAGATTTGGAGAAGCAGTGCCTGAATAGTGTTGCTGTGAAATGCGGTGCGGATTTGTATACAGGGTAATAGAGAGAAAAGTGAATACAGGAAAAATATAAATCTGATGTCATACACTGTCATTGCAGAAAGTTTGCATCAGATTTTAACGTTATAATGATTACCTTTGGAGAACAGGAGGAAAAAGTATGGAACTATTGCAGAAATTAACATTGTATGACTTGTTTGGATATACACTGCCGGGAGGAATCGCCTTGCTGTTATATAGTGGAGATCTATCCTATTTGGCAGATGATCTTACCCTAGGAGGTTTCGTCCTGCTGATCGTTTTGGGTTATGTGGCAGGGGTGATGATTACAGAGTTTGCGGAGCGCTTAGAAGATCTGCTGCATAAAATGGTAGGGGATAATAAGATAAAGAAATACTGGGAAAAGATCTGCATCGTTTACGGGATAACAGATGTAAAGCTAAACGATGCACTCCGGCAGGCAAAATTGATACAAAGCGCTCAGAATGACAGTGCAGATGTGATTGTCAGAAAGTATATGACATACATGTATAGTGAAGTACAGGCAGATTCACAATATAACCGCCTGCATAACTATGCTTCCGCAGAACTGTTGTATAAAAATATGACAGTAGTCGCGATATTTGCAGTCGGAATCGGATTTGTACAGCAAAATATGGCAGAAATCATCATAGGGGCGATCGGTGCAGTATTGTTTATCAGCCGTCGGATTCGTTTCGCGGAGAGGAGCAGAGGATACGCAGTATGTTGGTTTATACAAAAGTACGGTAGATAAGGAGAAGTTTATGAACACAAATAAGATCGGCGCAAGGAGTTTGTCCGCAGCAGAAGCCCGGCTCATACTGCCGGCATATGATCAGGTTTATACTCAAATAAAGCGTTTTCGGGCGGAAAAGGGATTGAACTCAGAAATTTCTGGTCAAAAAACGAATAATATTGGCATTATCGGTGTGAGAGGCGCCGGAAAAACATCCATATTAAAGACAATTAAGGAGAATTTGGAAAACGATAATAGGGAAAAGGCAGAGAAAGACATAATACTGCCGATTATTGTTCCGGAAAATATGTCTGAGCCCGGGACACTGATGGCTGCAATCCTTGGGATGCTCAATGATGTAATCCATAAAACAGGGATAAAAAAGGGCGGAAAAGAAGGCTGTATTTATAAAGGAGAACTTCGGGAGAAATGCGAAGATGTGATTCGTCAATATACCTATATTCAGAAAGAATATCGAAATATACTGCTCAAGGATTATACAACGGAAAACGATTATGTGAACCGTTCGGCAAAAGTATTTAACTCGGATAATGAATTTATTGAGAAGTTCAATGATTTAGTAAATGCGTTGGTCAATCCAGAACAAGGTAAAAAGAGTGAAAGCCTATTGTTTTTATTTATTGATGATATTGATTTGAGTACATACCGATGCGCAGATGTAGTAAAAACATTGCTTTCTTATGTATCTAATGAAAATATTGTCACAATTATTTCAGGAGATCTGAATACATTTGAAGAGGCGTTGACGCTGGATTTTATTCGAAGGGAAAATGTACTGGAAGGGGGCTTGCTGCAAAGTCAGATTGGCGAGCAGACGCTGTTGGAAAGTAAAAAGCAGCTTGCATATGAATATTTAAAGAAAATACTGCCGCCTGCATACAGATACAATATAAAGCAGTGGTCGCTGGAAGGAAAGAAAAATTATTATATTGCGGAATTACCGGAGGATCAGGGAGCAGGAATCAGATTTTCTGATTTATTAGGAAAGGCGCTGAATGGGTGGATTGATCCATCTTATTTTGTCTATAAAGATGAAGCAGGGCAGGATCAGGTTCTTCCCTATACTTATCATTTGTTTGATGATACATCGAGAGGGCTTAATAATGTATATAGCGTGCTAAATGATATTATTGCAAAAAGAGCGGCAAATGGTAAGAGTGAAGAGGATCCAAAAGAGGAGTATATCGAAGAGAGAAAACTTTTGCTGGACACAATCATCGCAGCAAAAAAAGTTTATAATCAGTATCGTGATGATATACAGAAAAAAATGTTTTCAGTCGGCGATTCTTGTGCGAATAGTACCGTTTTTTTTGATAATGCAGATACAATTATCTATAGGGAAAACACAAATGAATTAGGGGAAAGATACAATATAAAGGACCCTGTAGAACGTTTTGCACTGTTTATATTGATTGATTTTGCCGCAAGACTTTTGTATGGGAAAGACAAGTATACAAGAATTACAAAAACAGATGGAAATTATACGCGACTGAAACATAAGGCGGTGCAGGATCTGTTTTTTAATCCGGAAATAGCGGAAAAAGTCATGGATGTCTCAATAAAGAGCTGGAAGAATACGAAGAGACAGGATTTAAAAATCGTAAATTATGAAGGGAACACCCTCTACTCGTTAAACAAGATATTTTTGTTATGTGGGGATTTGGTATTGAATATGGCGTATTATAAGAATCTTCCACTGGACAAGATTCTTCGCTTGGACATTGATGGTTCCAACTATACAATACAGTTAGAGCGTGATGTGATCATAGCCTTTTGGCGTGCGCTCTCCACAATCGGTGAAAATGATATTACGTCAAGGGCAGCAGATTTGTACGCGGAGTTCAGACCGGCATTTACACACATTCAAAAAAGGTTGTCAAGTTCGGTCACGCAGAATGTGATAATGGAATTATTCGATCAGGAAACGCAAGATGCGGTCTGGCGGGAAAAATTGGATGCTTTGGAAAGTATTGAGGAAAGGCAGCACATGAAACGCATCTTGCAGAATACAATTGCGCAATTATTAAGGGAGGAGAAGGAAGATAAAGTAAGAGATGAATGGGTGATGCTGACAGAGGAATATTTACCGGATGAGGAGGAAGCAGATTCAGGGAAAATAGCAGATGCTAAGGCAAGAGTTGCTGTATTGAAAGAGATTCACGCCAGAGGGCTCTGGAATACAGAAGTGGTAGAGGGGATTGTAATTGATTATATCAGAGGGGAGATTGACAATTTTTTAGTTGTTATCAGCAATGGTTTAAAAGTAAATATGCATGCTTTTTTTGAAAATGAGGAGAAGTGGAAATTACAATCAAAAAATGTTGTAGACAGTTGGAATGCTTTTAGTGGGGCATATGACGGCGTAAGCAAAACAAAGGCGAAAGCAGCGAAAGAGGATATTAAGACAGCTTTGTGGGATGATACCTTCGAAGACGGAATATCGTTTGATAGTTATAATGAAATCTGCCAGACACTGCAGGAATTAGCCGGAAACAGCCGTGTCCGTTATGGCAGGTTTGAGGCGCAAAAGATGCTGAATGCGATGCAGGAGGTTTATGCCTTCGCGGACGGGGATGGTGAGTGGACCAAACAATGCCCGTATTTTATATTTTTACTGCAGTGTCTATATAAATATAAGACAGCATCAGTTACGGTCAATAATATGGTTGAGGGCGCAAAGCTGCTGGCAGAGATAAATAAAATATTAATTGCTGCAAACGAGCGGGCGGATAAGAATGCAGTTAATAACTTTATCGTTACTTTGAATGAAAATCTTGTGGAGAAGGTGGATGCAGACTATTTCGAAACACTATTTTCCTAAGGGGGATACAAATGATCAATGATTCCATTAATCGGTTTTTAGGGGTTCTGTGTTATCCGTTTGCTTCTATGGATATGTTTCGACAGGAACTGATCAGAGAATATATAGAGGCTTCGAAAGCGTGTGCGCACAAAGAGGCAAAACAGATCAGGGATCGACTAAGAAGCCGGCTGATCGCATATATTCAACAAAATTTCAATATTTATTCCTATGACGAGATCTATCTGTATTTAGAGAAATGTTATCTATATGATGCGGTGGATTATAAGGATGAAGTAGAGTTGTATCAATATACAGTGTGCAGGATGGCGAGGGCGCTGATTTCCCACAGGGACGGAAAGATTGTATTCAAATACTGGAAAAATGAAGAAGATGAGAAGTTGTTTGGCGGATTTGCGGGAAACAACAAGGTGACATTATTTCATAATCTAAGCAGTCATATTCCGATGGATGTTGTTGCGATTGTCTATATGATTATGAACCAAAAATATCCGAATATAAATTGTCTTGACGATTTTTATGGGAATATAGAGATCGCAGACCAGCAGCTTGCCCGTATATTGGAGGCAGGAGTAGCTGAAAATCACCTGCACAAGGGCGTTTCCAGAACATTTCCCAGTATTTGGGATTCCTTAATGGAGCCATTAACCACGAAGAAAGGGAAATATTTTCAAAATATGAAGTTTGTGAATGGCACAGAGGAACAGAATGCGCGCGTATTGTTCCGCATATTGGGGTGCGGGATCGTCAGGGCATACATGATTTTGACAGTGGCTGGCAAGAATAAAGAAATATTAAAAGAAGATATCCAGGAGGAAGTATTGGGGGTGGTGCGTGAATTCCAGGAGGGACAGCCGTTTGAGGACAGGTTTAAGCTTCAATTCTGGGATGTGCAGCATAGCGCTAGGGAAAAAGAAAAGGAAATAATTTCGTACTTTGTAAATTTATGGAGCGCTTTAACCAACTACCAGCCCAAGGATGTTTTTGAGGGAAAATTCAGTGCATGGATGCTTGAAAATGATATTGAAATCCATACATTAGATGAAAATATATTTTTATATCACGCGTTACGGATTCTGCTGGGCTATGAAACTGACATGGAAAGGACTGTTAGACAAGAAAGCGGTTCTTATGAAGTTGATATAAAACGCTGCATCATGCAATATC
>CAMWJQ010000256.1 GCA_947174615.1 uncultured Lachnospiraceae bacterium | reverse complement strand
GGAAAGTTATTTTCCTGCAATATCTGCCATATGGATGATTTTTATATGCCTTTAGCGCAGCGGCGGAAAAACTGGATGGAAATTCCAGCCGGAAATATGGACCTGCAGCGCTTTCTGGCGGAGGTGCTGCGTCCGGTCAGGGCAGCGGAACAGGTTATTTACCGTCCGTATCATTGCAGAGAAAATAACATGGATGCGGCCGTAAAGATGCCTCATTGCAGACTGACTGTGGTTGAGGGCAGCTATTCCCGTCATCCTATATTGGCGGCAGAGTATGACCTGACGATATTCCTGACATGCAGCAGGGAAGAACAAAGAAGAAGACTGCAGGTAAGGGAAGGCGGTCATTATCCGATTTTTGAAAATCGGTGGATACCTATGGAAGAAAACTATTTTAGTCATTATTCTATAGAAACGGGGAGTCACTTTGTGGTAGACACCAGCAATTTCTAATATAAAGGAGAAGCAAAAACATGAAAGAGAATTTAATGAAAGAACATATTAAAAATCTTGTTACGGCAGCAATGCTTCTGGCGGTAGGTATTGTCTTGCCTTTCTTTACAGGGCAGATACCACAGATTGGCAGTATGCTTTTGCCAATGCACCTGCCGGTACTCGTCTGCGGGCTGATCTGTGGCTGGCAATATGGCGGTATTGTGGGATTTATACTTCCACTGCTCCGTTATGCCCTTTTTGGGATGCCGCCTATGCCTAACGGGATAGCAATGGCTTTTGAACTTGCAGCATATGGTTCGGTTGCCGGATTCTTATATAACCGTTCCAAGTGGCAGTGTATTGTATCCCTGTACCATTCCCTGATCATTGCCATGATTGGAGGGCGTGTTATATGGGGGATTGTGCGGGTTGTGATGCTCGGCATGACAGGAAATGCGTTCACATGGCAGATGTTTATGGCAGGTGCATTTTTGAATGCCGTTCCGGGGATTATCCTGCAGCTAGTATTTATTCCGGCACTCATGGTTGCTTTGAATAAAACGGGGCTTGTACGTTTCCACAGGGAACAGAAAGCAGCAGTCAGGGTAAGAGGGGAATCGTAATCCGGGAACAATTAAATGTCAATTTTGCACAGTTAATATAGTACTTAAAATCGGGAAGCATATTCCGCACCTGTTAGTTGAATTGGGGTGAAAAAAGTGGATGGGACAGATAAAAGTTTAGTTTATGGGAAATTACGGATACATCCTGTAAGCAGAACCGTCTTTGTAGATGGCCGGGAGATTGTCCTCACCAGGATGGAGTTTGATGTACTTTATTTTCTGGCATTAAACCCGAATATAGCATTTACCAGAGAACAGATTTACGAAGCGGTAAGTAAGGACAGTTATTCGGGAGGAGCTTATATTATAAGGGATCTGATTTACCGTCTCAGGACTAAACTGGAAATTACCAATATACGGACACTACATGGATATGGATATAAATTTAGCATAGATAACTGAAACAGAACAGTCAAATGTCGTAATTTGTCGAGGAAAAAGATAATCTATCTATTTTTCACATATAACTTATAGATATTCATGGTATAGAATATAACCCAACCGAGAAAATTAGTTGGGTTATATTTTTTTGTTCATGTTGACGTATTATGTTTTTCGTTGATAAGCGCCGCTGCTGTGGCAGTAAGGACTTTTATGCTGCTTTCGTCACATTGTGAAATCAGTCTGAGTAACTCATGGTATGTAGAATCTGTTTTTGAATCATTCTCCGAAAAGATGCAGTCGTCTGCAGAAATGTTGAGCGTCCGGCAGATATGGTAAAAGTTTTCAATACTTGGGGAACAGCGGCAGCGTTCCAGATCTTTTTGAAAAGATACCGAGTGGTCCAAAAGCTCCGCACAGGTTGCCTGTGTCAGATGCAGCCGCTTTCTGGCTTTTTTCAGGTCTTCATTGAAGACCTTGCATTGCTGAAAATCCGGGCATCCTTGATCGACAGGGACATCGTAATCACCTCCTAACAGTAGTGTATTGCCACACCTTTCAAATGTAAAAATGGCAATACCATGCTCAAAATATATGTTGTGAAACTACTATAAAGCACTCAGCGTTCTGATGAATAAAAAAAACGTGGTTCATCTGGACGTTATTTGAGTGCTTTTTGTGACCATGAGAAAGGGTACATGGTCATTGGGGAATAGCTTTAAGCCGGATAACGGTGTGGGGAATTTGTTAAAAAAATATATTTTGTTATACAGGTAAGGCTTGCCCACTATGGTAGCGTGGTACGCTACTTTTCAAAGATAAATGGCATGTGTAGGGATTGTTATTTGGCGTTTAGACCGGATAATGATCTTTTTTCTTTTAAGGGAAATATCCCTTACATCAGGGGGCCTCCGGTTTCATGTTTCGAATCGGACATGAAAAAAACTGGAGGACAAAAGAATGGAGAAAAAACAAACAGATTCGGTACAGAACCGATTTACGGCATACCTGATGGCGGCTGTGACGAATAAGCGTATCAGCTATTTTGAACAAAGGAACCGGTATAAGGAGAGAGAATACATACAGGTGGATCTGCTGGAAAAGAACCATGTGGATTTCGAGGCACAATATCATGCTTACCTGGCAGAGCAGTCCATTATCCCATTTTTAAGATGCGGAGAGATTTTGGAATATATGCCGGAGATAGACAGCATACAACTGGCAAAGTGTATAGACCATTTAAAGGAGCGGGAACGCAGGATATTGTTTGCGCGGGTATTTGGGGAACTGAATTTTACGGAGCTTGGCGAGAAGTTCGGCATGGAGCCAAAGCAGGCGGAAATGGCTTATTACTATATCATCCGCAAACTGCGCAAGGGAATGGGGGTTAGGAAAGATGAATTTTGAAATGCTGCTGGAAAAGGCAAAGGCAGGCGATAAGGAGGCGAGGGAAGAAATCTTCCGGATGTACCGTCCTCTGTTGATTAAAAATTCGATGGATCGGAACATGTTTGAGGAAGATCTGTATCAGGAGCTGTCAGCTACACTGTTAAACTGCATCCAGAAATTCCGGATATAGTGCAGGGCTCCGGCTGGAACCAGAGTGTGGAGAAGTTTGTTGTAGTTTGGCAGTATTTTGCGTATAAAATGATGTGTCGCAAAAGGTATACCATTGGAGATACCTGTTCAGGTAGGTATTTATCCCTGTTTTTCTGTCGCAAAAGGTCTGTTTGTGATATTGCGATGTCGCAGGGAAGAAATACACCTTTTGCGACACAGATTTCCACGGAGAGGAGGGCTGTCATGGCGGCAAAGAAATTTGGATATGTGCGGGTATCCACGCGGGAGCAGAACCCGGAGAGGCAGATCCATATCCTGCGGGATGAGGAGGGCATCGACGAGCGTGACATTTATGTGGAGAAAGAGTCTGGAAGGCAGTTTGAGCGTCCTGTATACCGTTCCCTGGTTGACAACATTCTGCGGGAAGGAGACCTGCTGGTGGTAACGGAACTGAAGCGGTTCGGGAGGAACTATGGAGAGATTTACAAGGAGTGGTTCCATATCACAAAGGAGATCGGTGCCGACATTAAGGTGACTTCCATGCCGATTCTGGATACCACGCAGTCAAAGGAGCTGGTGGGGCAGCTTATCACAGATGTGGTGCTGGCGGTGTTCGCATATGTGGCGGATGAGGACTGGACGGAGCGCCGCGAGCTGCAGCGCCAGGGGATTGAGGTAGCAAAAGCGGATGGAAAGCATCTGGGAAGACCGAGGGTGGAGTACCCGGAGAATTGGGAGGAATGTTATGGGAGATGGAAAAGCGGCGTGATCTCAGCAAAGGAGGCGATGATGCTTACCGGGCTCAAGAAGGACAGTTTCTACAGGCTGGTTAAAAAATATGAGTTATGGAAGAAGGGTACGGAGGAGAAAAGGTTATGAGCGAGGAAAGGATTATGGAAAAGGAAAAAATACTGCAGGTTATGGAGAGATACAGAGACTATTTTAATGAATGGGATGCGGACGTGGCATTTGGCGTCAACGGCAAGAATATCTTCTATGTACTGGCATCTGGGAGAGAGTTTGAAACCTTTCTGTTTTTCAGGACGGCGGATCAGCTTGAGAAGATTATATTGGGAACGATAGCGGAGAACCTTGACGTGATCCTGGGCGCTGGTATTGACGAGGTTAATGTAGGATTTTCGGCGGATGATGTGGATGAAAAGAGCGATAAGAGCATTGAGCATTATCTGCCGGTGCTGGCACAGAAGCTGGATGTTCTTTGCAAGGCGGAGAAAAACTGGTTCCACATGCTGCAGGTGACGTTCAATTCCATAAAGAATGTCTGTGTGGATTTGGCAGACAGGAAAGCAGAGTAGGATTTGACTGGTGTCTCTTGAATATGAGACATGATGGAGAATATTTAGTAAACAGGCACAGGGGAATGAGATGAATATCAAGAACCAAATTGTAATGATTGACATTACAACGCGGGCAGACTAAAATGGAAAGGAGAGGTGGTAGATAAGTATGCAGATTTCAAGTCGGTTTACACTGGCAGTTCATATCTTTGCCTGTATAGACACATTCGGAAACGAATATAAAGTAACCAGTGATTTCCTTGCAGGAAGTACCAATGTGAACCCTGTCATTATCCGGAAGATTCTTGGCCAGTTGAAAGGAGCCGGTCTGATCGAGGTGGCACGGGGAACAGGCGGTACTACCGTCACGAAACCATTAGATGAGATTACTTTTTTAGACGTATACAACGCTGTGGAATGTGTCGAAAATGGGGAACTGTTTCATTTTCATGAAAATCCAAGCACCAACTGTCCTGTGGGGAGGAATATTCATTATATCTTAGATGATAAGCTTTACCGGGTACAGAGTGCATTGGAGAAAGAACTTGCCTCTATTACATTGGCAGACATAAAACAGGATACAGAGAAATATCTGAGTGAGGAAAACAGATAGAATTGCTGAAAAATCAAGACATCATGGAGAGTATCCATATGTCTTGAAATTTTTTTGAAAAATTTTAGTTGTAACCATTGACATTACAATTAACTGGTGCTATAGTATGCATATGAGATGTAACAACGAACATTACATCGAACGAAAAAGCATATAAAAACAAGGAGGATACTACCATGACACAGATTGAAAAGGCAAAGGAACTGATAGGCACATTTGCAATAGGTGATGCTAAGAAAGCAGCGTTTCTGCTGGCAGAGGGATATATCCAGCATAACCTTGCATACGGTACAGGGCGTGACGCGTTTGTGGGAAGCGTAAACTATCTTGCATCCGCACCGGTTAAGACAACCGTAAACAATATCCGTGCTTATGAGGACGGTGATAAGGTATTTTTACAGACGGTTTACAATTTTGCAGGGGCAGGCGAACAGGTAGCGTTTGATATTTTCCGCTTTGACAGCGAGGGCAGAATCGCAGAGCACTGGGATAATCTTGCTGACAGGGCAGAACCGAATCCCTCCGGCCACACACAGATTGATCATGTGGCGCCTGTTAAGGATTTGGAGAAAACGGAAGAAAACCGTCAGCTTGTCAGGGATTTCCTGTATGATGTGATGCAGGGAAATCATCCGGAAAAAACACCGGACTATTTCGACGGAGATACCTATATCCAGCACAATACGGGAATTGCAGACGGTCTGTCTGGTCTGGGAGCTGCACTTGCCGCTTTGGCAGAGCAGAATATCCAGATGATCTACACCACGGTCCATCAGGTGCTTGCACAGGGAAATTATGTGCTGGCTGTCAGTGAGGGAACCTTTGGCGGTGCACCTACCAGCTACTATGACTTATGGAGAGTGGAGAACGGTAAGATCGCCGAGCATTGGGATGTAATGGAAACAATCGCGGATAAGGAAAGCTGGCAGAACGCAAACGGAAAATTCTAAAGATCACAGAGATAATATAGGGATATAGGAAAAGGATGGGATAGCTGCCGCTATGAGCGGCTATTTCCATTCTGCTAAACAGGGGAGGGAGTTTGTTTATGCAGACAGCAGATTACCTGAAGATTTTGAAAGAGCAGATTCATTCTGCGGTTTTTGCCACCATAGATGAAAACGGTCTGCCGGATGCAAGGGTGATTGATATTATGCTCGTGGATTCTGACAGCCTGTATTTTATC
>CAMWJQ010000255.1 GCA_947174615.1 uncultured Lachnospiraceae bacterium | reverse complement strand
TTTTTTTCAATTTCATCATTATGCTCAAATCTGGCGTGGGTGTGAAAAGTAACATCATTGTCCCCAAAAGGCATTTGATAGAAAATGACAGTTGTATTTTACTGCATTTTCATATAAAATATAAGCATACCCATTAATTTTTCAAAATGAAGTGACGATATAATAATTGAAAAGATTGATTGTAGTCTAAGAAAGTTCCGTATGCGGAGGACTGCATGAGATTATGCACATGCGTGACATGGAGGTGATTAGCATGTATATAGAGGCTTTAACAAATACATATACTCAGCCAGTCAATCAGGCAGCAAATCAGCGGGTGGAGACGCCTAAGACTGCTGAGACAAGCAAAGCAGAATCCACGGATGGAGGCGTAAATGTTTCGATTGCAAAGGAAGCAGACGAATCGGTAACATTGTCAATCATGGCGGATGAGCGTCTGGTTGACGAACAAAAAAATGTCGATATGGATAGGCTGAAGAAAGTTATGGAGCAAGTGACCTCAGCATGGCCGCATTCAGCAGCGAAATTTGGTATCCATGAGAAAACGAACCGTATCACCATCAAGCTTGTGGATAAGGAGACACAGAAAGTAATCAAGGAAATTCCACCCGAAAGAACCCTTGATCTGCTGGCAAAGAGAATGGAGCTTGCGGGCGTTATGGTCGACGCGAAACTATAAATATAGTAATACCAGCAAAAATTAATGGGAGGGACCACAATGTCAGATTTATTGAGAATGACAGGCATGTATTCCGGTATGGATACAGAGTCAATCATACAGCAGTTAGTCAAGGCGAAATCAGTAAAGGTTACAAACCTTAAAAACGACCAGAAGAAACTCGAGTGGAAGCAGACCTTATGGCAGGATTTAAATAAGCGGATTTATAAGCTTTATACAGGCACATTGTCCAATATGCGACTCACGGGTACCTATTCCAAGAAAAAGTCCACGATTTCGGACCCGACGAAGGCTACTATTGTAGCGGGAGACGGGGCTGTCAACGGCGTGCAGTCGCTCGAAGTCAAGAAGATTGCCAAGTCAGGATATTTGACAGGCGCTGTGGTTTCCAAGAAATCATCGAAGGTTACGAAGGATACGAAGCTGTCTGATTTGGGTGTTAAAAATGGCTCGAAGATAGAGCTGACAATCAATAACACCAAGGTAGATGCTGGTATGTCCGTTGACGCTAATGACACCATAGATGAATTCATGACGAAATTTAATAATCAATATGGTTCAACAGGTGTGAAAATGTCCTTTGCCAGCGGAAAGGTAACAGTGGAAGGTCCGACTGGCGGCGGCACATTTGGTCTATCGACAAGTGGAGCTACAGCGCCGACCGTTGTAGGTGCATTGGGGTTGTCAAACTGTACGCCGAGCGACAATGTAAGCGGCACCTTTACAGGTGATAAGATTCGTTTCCCGGGTGACAACAGCCAGGTAGATTTGACAACGACATTGGAAGATCTCAACATAAAGGGCGGCAAACTGACTGTTAAGGTAGGCGGTACGACACATACCATCGAGATTGATAAGTCAAAGACTGTCAACAACTTTATGACAGAGTTCAATAAACAGACTGGTCTCACAATGAGCCTTGACCACGGCAGGATCTCCGTGGAAGGACCAAGCGGCACAGACTTTACGCTCCAGAGTGAAAATGATGGTTTTGGCGGCGTCACCGTTCTGGCAGGTTTGGGCTTAGGAGATGTCAGCGGCGACAAGCAGACCGGAAAAGTAACAGGTAATCTCGTTTCCCAGCTGCTCAATGCATCAGAGAATTATCAGGATGAGACCACCGTCACACTGGAGGATCTCAAAATAGGCGATGGCGAGCTGCACATTAAGAGACCCGGGCAGTCAGACCTTGTCGTGAAATATGACAAATCCATGACTGTCGAGCAGTTGATGGATAAATTCAACGAGGAAAACCGAAACAACAATACAGGGCTGAGCATGACCATCGAGGATGGCAAGATTTCAGTAAACTCTGACTCGACCAGCGGAAAGTATACATTGGAATCCGTGCAGAATGGAGCCAGCGGCAATACGCTTTTGAAGGGACTGGGGCTTGGCAAAATTGAGAAGGTTGAGCAGGATGGAAATGGTGCATCCGTCGAGGGCGAGATGGTCTCCAAGCTGAATCCGGTGCTGATATCGAATGATTTTTCAATGGAATCTACACTGGGACAGATTGACCCGTCGCTCGCAGGACAGACCATCAGCGTCACAGTGGGCACTGGACTGAATGCAAAGACCACATCGATTGCGCTGACGGCTGATATGAAGATCAGCGAATTTGTAAGTGCCTTGAAGGACAGCGGTGTCGGTGCATCATTTGATACGACAAACCAGCGTTTCTTTATTAATTCGACAGGTACAGGTGAGGCAAAGGAGTTTAAGCTTTCCGCGTCCGGCGGGGCATTGCAGTCTCTCGGACTTGATCCTGATGCGAAATACGCAAATGGTTCTACCAGTACAAGAGTTTATGCGGAAGATGCAGAAATTGTACTCAATGGCGCCACCTTTACCTCCGATACCAATACATTTAATGTAAACGGTCTCAGCATCACTACACAGGCAGTGACAGATGAGCCGGTCACCATCACGACAGATACAGATTATGACGGCATCTACAATATGATCAAGGACTTCATCACAGAGTACAATGACATTATGAACGAGATGACAAAGCTCTATAATGCGGACTCTGCCAGAAAGTATACCATGCTGAGCGATGAAGAGAAGGAAGCCATGTCAGATGATGAGGTAGAGAAATGGGAGGGAACTATCAAGGATTCCCTGCTTCGGAGGGACAAAGATCTCTACAACGTGATGGAATGCATGAGAGGCGCTATCAACAAAGGCTATGATATTGGCGGTGAGACGTTATTCCTCGTCAATTTCGGCGTAGGTACAGGCAGCTATTTCGATACGGAGAAGGCGGAGAGAAATGCACTTCATATCTTTGGCGACAGCGATGATGAGAAGTTCGCAGACAAGGATAACGAGTTGAAGGCTGCAATTTCCAAAGATCCTGAGAAGGTAATCGAGCTTTTTGCGGCGATGAGTAAGGATATGTACGATTCGCTCAAGGAGACGATGTCAAGTACGGATTACAGAAGTATCTACAAGGTATATGATGACAAACGCATGAAGACAGAGTATGATAATTATACCAAGCAGATCAAGGAGGCAGAGAAAAAACTGAATGCCTATGAGGACAAATGGTACAAGAAGTTTTCTGCAATGGAAGTAGCGCTGTCAAAACTACAGTCCAACCAGAACTCCCTTGCAAGTATGCTGGGACAGTAAAAATGCCAGAACTATTTATACAATATCAGGATGGGCGCTCTTATGAGTAAGGGTGCCCACATCAAAGAAAGAAGGAATCGCATGCTCAAACAAAATGGATATGCACAGTATCAAAGTGCCAAGATTATGACTGCATCGCCGGCAGAGCTGACCCTGATGCTTTATGATGGGGCAATCAAGTTCGGAAATATTGCAGTTCTGGGAATGGAGAACAATGACCCCGCCAAAGCACATGAGAACATTGTCAAGGTGGAGAAGATTATCCAGAACTTCAGGGACACGCTCGACAGGAAGTACGCCGTATCAAAGGATTTTGAGAATGTGTATGTGTATCTGTTGAGACGATGCCATGAAGCGAATATCAATAAAGATCCTGAGATTATGGAGGAGGTGCTCAGACATCTGCGCTCCATGAGGGATAATTGGAAAGAAGTCATGAAGAAGGTTGCCGGAGATAAGTCCAATCCCGTTGCGCAGGCCAGAGTTGCAGGCGGACAGGGGAATGCGGCAGCATATAAGAGGACTGGGACATGACAGAAAACTATCTGCAGATTATGACGGAAAGTCTGGAAAAGAAACTTGATGTGCTAGACAGAATAAGCGAAGTAAACAAACGTCAGTTTGAAGCTTCGACGAAAAGACCTTTTGACATGGAGGCATATGATGCTGTGATGGATGAGAAAGGGGCGTTGATTGAGGAGTTAAATCATCTGGATGAAGGATTTACATCAACGTATGAGCTTGTTCGGGAGGAAGTGCAGAAGGAGCCGGAAAAATACCGTCAGAAGGTGCTTCGAATGCAGGAGCTCGTCCGGGAAGCAGTCGATAAAAGCGTCTCGATTGAGGCACAGGAGAAGCGCAACAAGGCTTCCATTGATGTAGCGCTCGACACAATGCGCAAGGAGATTCGGGAACGTAAGGTCTCTGCAAGTGCTGCTACGAAGTATTATAGCGCTGTCAGCAGATTGAACAATGTAGACCCACAGCTCATGGACCGCAAAAATTAGGATGTTACAACGTCATGGAGGACGCGCAGACATATTTCTGGATATGTCTGCGCGTTGTTTTGTATTGATAAGGGGAGGAACAGCAAAGATGTCAAAGATACCAGTTACAGTTTGTATTATTGCGAAAAACGAGGAGAAGCATATTGAGAACTGTCTGAAACATTTAAAAAAGTATGATTTGGAGGTCATCGTCACAGATACAGGCTCTACAGACCGCACGAGGGAGATTGCAGAGAAGTATGCAGACAAGGTGGTTGACTTTGAGTGGGTGAACGACTTTGCGGCTGCAAGGAATTATTGCACTTCATTTGCCACAAACAACTGGATACTGGCGATTGACTGTGACGAGTATGTCACGAATATTGATGTGAGGATTTTGAGAATCCTGATGCAGAAATATCCGCGCTATACAGGCGTACTTCGTCTCAAGAACCTGATTCCGGAGGGGAATAACGGTGCGAAGGGCTATGTCTCAGACGATGTGCCCAGAATGTACAATAAGAATTACTTTGAATTTGATTTTCCAATTCATGAACAGCTTCGCTTCAAGGATAAATCAAAGTCAGATGATGTGATGGAGGCGTTCTTGCTTCCGATCGAGGTAATTCATCATGGTTATGCGCTTACTGGAGATGATATGCGCAAAAAACAGGAGAGAAATATCAAGCTCCTGGAGGGGAGTATCGAAGAGGACCCGACGAACGGATACTATTATTTCCAGATGGGACAGTCGAACTTTGTGCTTGGTGATGTTGACAAGGCGATCGAGGCTTATGAGAAGGGAATGAGTCTTGTAGACAATCTGGATAACGTGTATGTGCCGGAGATGATTATGTCCCTGGCAAAGGCATACACAGCCAAGAGGCGGTTTGAGGACGCATTGAATTTTATCGAAAAGTATGTGAAGTATTATAATACAGCGAAGTTTCAGTTTGAATACGCGGAGCTGCTGCGCAAAAACAATCAGGTATTGAAGGCGCTTGCGATGTACATCAAAGTTACGACAATGCAGGATGTGGAGACAATCGGTGAAAATCTGATTACGTGCTATGGCTGTATTATCAGCATTTATGAGTCCATGGGGAACAAGGAGATGGCGGAGTTATTCCACAATCAGTTTTTACAGTGTGTGGCAGAGAAAGAACGGATCGTCAACAGTTAACCGATTCTTTTACCTTTTTGCGGCAAATTGTCTGAAATCAAATAAATTTACATAAAATTTCAAATAATTAGTTGACATAGTCAGACAATTCGAGTACAATATAATTGTTAAGGGAGATGACATAATATGTCATCATAATAATACATAAAGGATTAATGTATTTCACAAGGAGGTAAAGGTATGGATATCAGAAGTAATCTTATGTATGGAAACGCAGCAGTAAACGAAGCGTACACAGCGAAGGCAAATGCAGTAGCAGCAAAAGAGAGCAGGCTTGCAACAGGAAAGAAATTGTCAGCGTTATCATCTGACGCAGCATCGCTTCAGATTAAGTCTAAGACAAGTGACGTGGCGGATGCGGCGCTTGAGAACATCAATGCAGCATCGAGCCTGGCAGCAGATGTGGCAAAAGCTGATGAGATGATTCGCGAGGCGAACCGCCGGATCTTGGCACAGTCTGATGATTCCGTGCTTGCACAGGCAAATCAGAGCTCTGATGCAGTGACAAAGCTTTTGGATTAATGCTAATTCATATAATAATCAAAGAAAAAGCCGGTCTTTTGACCGGCTTTTTTGGCATATTCCTGTTTACATAGATAAAAATAAAAAAATATTAGCCGAAACATATAATATTTACATA
>CAMWJQ010000254.1 GCA_947174615.1 uncultured Lachnospiraceae bacterium | reverse complement strand
ATGAGAGGGTGTCCGTTCAGAAACCTTAGCTGTTTACTCTTTGCATACCGTTCCTTGAAAATCCACGTTCCAGTTTTCCTTTTGATGTTAATTCCCGCAGTCTGTTTACCATTTGCAGCTTTAGTCCATAAGCCAGCTTTGGAAAATCTACGCTGATGTGTGTTGCCAGACGGTAATAATTGTGCAGTCCGGCAGCCACGGAATTGTATTGCTGAATGGCAGTATACTGCGCCCGGTCATCTGCCGGATTTTGTATCGCCCGGATAGCGGTAGATATTTTCTCCTTTGCCTGTTTTACGGCTTTGTCACTCATGTGTGAGCAGACCACATACTTTTTCCCTTTGGGACAGACTTTCATCTTAAATCCCAAATGTGTGCCTCTTCTCTGGGAGCATTCTGTCTTGTGCCCTGTCTGGCATTCCTCCGCCCGGTCTCCCTTGGTTCTCTTGTCTGCCGCTGTGCTCTGGGCACTCGTATCGGCGCTTCCTCCTGCGCCGCAGCGATCTGGCTGTCTACAAACTTCCTGACCTGCTGGGGCACATACTTTTCATAGGTCTTGTCCAGATGCGCTGTCAGCACATCCTCAATCTTCTCATTCTGCTCCCCAAGAAAAAAGACAAGCGCCTCCATCTTCTTCTCCGGAAAGGTGATTTTTATTTCTCTGTCTGCCATTTTATCCTCCTTTTGGTCTCTGAAAATCTATGACACTATTTTATTCAATGACTTTAATTCTGCTTCTAACAACAGATGACAGTCCGATGAACAAAAAAACCGGACACATTTCTGCATCCGGCATACCGCCATTTCCCTTTTTTCTTCTGTTTGTCATCATACTATAGTGACGGGGACTGCCCCATATCCTGTTCCTCCTTTGGGAACGGTATCTGAAACAGCCGCAGGATCTCTTTCTGCGATTCAAACTCCCGTTCTGCAATGAACGCCACAAAGTCCCCATCATCTTGGTGCGCCCGCTCCAGCAGTGACACATAATCCAGACGCAGCACAGGCGGCACAATCACTGGCAGGTATCCGTCCTGAATCAGCGCAAGGTTCATAAGGAGCCTTGCTACTCTGCCATTCCCATCTTTAAAAGGGTGTATGAACACAAACCATTTATGGAGCTGGGCTGCAAATTCTACAGGATGATATCCGTCCCGCTCGTTCTCTATCCACTCAAACAGCCGCCCCATCTCCTCTTCAATCTTCCCCGGTACCGCCACAGGGTAACGGGAACCTGTAATAATCACCCGCATATTTCGGTAGCGCCCGGCATATTCCGGTTCTATATTCTGGCAGAACAGCTCATGCATCCTGAGCACTGTGTACTCATCAATGCAGCGGTTCTGAAACACAGAAAACATAAAGTCATAGGCTTTGGCATGATCCACCGCTTCGAATAGATCTCTGAGCGGCTTTCCGCCCACTGTCAGACCATCCTCCAGAAGCACTTTTGTCTCGCTCTCTGTCAGGGAGTTTCCCTCCAATGCATTCGATGTCCATGTAAGCCCTATCCGGTAATAATCCTTTATCTGTTCCAGTATTTCTCCCTCCAACGGGCGCAGTGTATTAATTTCTTTTTGGAAAAGGTCTATTTTTCTTAGTATCTTCACTCTGTCACCATCCTTTCAGATCTACTGTTATCATACCACAAAACCCTTCAAAAAACATCACGAAATAAAGGTCGTGTCTGCTTTTCTTATTGGCTGTTTTTATAGATTCCTTTGCCTCATATCATCTGCTGGCAGTATTTTTCAGCCTGCGTGTTCTCTCTGTGTCCGTATTTTTCACACTTTTCCTGTATAATTAGACCAGAAACAGATGGAACAAATGCAGAATACCGCGCATAGGAAGAACCCTCACTCTGCACAAGCACGCCCTCACCGTTACTGTCTCCTGTCACCAACAGGCAGTGCCATACGCTGTCCCATTCACCCATCAGCTCCCTGTTTTCGTCTATAAAGTCATAATCATGCAGCAGGCTTTCCTGTATTCCAGCATCTTAGCAAATGTACGGATATAGGCATCCTTATATTTGGGATAGCGGCTAAACTCACGCCAGCGTTTCCTCCCCGCCATTGGACAGCCAATACACCCGATTCTTTGAAATCCCTCCCTGCACAGCGGATTAATCTCTATCTGCTCCTTTTGGATATACCACCACAGATACTCATCGTCCCATTCCAAAATAGGATTTACCAGCGTCTTTAATGTCCGATAGCAGCTCTCTACCATGCGGTGTACCTCAGAATTATCATAATTCATAACAACAATCCCGCCCTTATCGTTTGAGAGAAACAGTTTATCGTCTGTAAGTTTTCTTGCTGTACGATCTGGTTTTATAAGGGTGACGAACCCCTGATTCTGCCTCCGGTTCCTGCTCTCGGACTTCCTTACGCCGGTTATCACCTTTTCCCAGCACCTGAATACTCCTTTAACTCCTCACAGCAGTACCGCATACGGCGTGTGGGTGGTGTCTTATGCTTCACAATAAGCTCCCACATGCTCATGGGCGGATATGAGATGTCCACGCCCCTTTTGCTTCTCACATACCTCACGGTCTCCGGTGCGTCCACCGTAGTGTGGTTATGTACCGCCTGAAATTTTACCCCGCTTTTCTTTGCAAGATGGAATACTACATCCGAATCTTTTTTATGGAAAGCTTTCCATAAGAAAGATTCATCCGCTTTCGTGTAATTAGACACCATATCATCCAGAATGTTTATATCGGATGCCTGACTGATAAACTCCTTTACGTCTACCTGCTCTGCCAACACGATACTGTTCAGCACCATTTTAAGAACTGCGTCAACAGAGCTTTTTACGCTCCCACACACCAGATATGCATAATTATCAGCGAAATCATTCGCAAGCCTGTACCAATGATAGAATGACAGCTTTGACGATTTTTCAAACTCGTCTGGCACCATCTGCCGTATGACCTTGAAGCACCAGCTTCCCCGTAGGGGTATTGTCCATCATGCCCGTATTCAGTACATGGACGGTGATACCCTTATCAATCAATGACTGTATCAGTTCAATGCCCTGTGTGGCACTTCTGGCTATCCTGTCCAGCTTCGTAAACTTCAATGTATCGCCTGACTGCATGACTGTCAGCAGCTTATCCAGTTCTGGGCGGCGTGATTTCGTTCCTGTAAAGGCATCCGTATAAACCTCCGCTGCCCCTGCTGCCCTCAATGCGTTCTCCTGTGCTTCCAGACTGTTCCCGTCCTTTGCCTGCGTCTTGGTCGATACCCTCGCATAACCGTAAACCATAATATGTTTCTCCTTCCAAAACTTGATTTTAGACATCAAAAAAAGAAGGTCATTACAACCTTCTCCTAATGATACCCATGATTTTATTTTGTTACTTATGAATATAAGAAATGACACCGCTGAAAGCCTTATAACACCGCAGGGCAACAGTGAGTGTCATAACTTTTAAGTTTTGAATATTGTACACTTTCTCTTGTACACAATCCATTAAATCATCCCAAAATGCCTGAACGCATCCATAATAGCTGCTTCTTTATCAGGGGGACATTTCGGTACTTTTGCATTCTCACTCTTTGGCAGATTATAATTGTCCCTTTTATCAAGCCCACACTTTTCTTTTATCTGCCCAATATAAAGGCTCGATACATTTAAACCATGCTTTTCCTTTACATACTCCTTAATCTTTCCATAAGTAGCCTTTTCTGTTGGCGTGTAATTGCTTTCTGCACTCGGCTCCATTGTTACTTCAATTTTAGGTGTATCTTTTTTGAGGGATAATTTGACAACCGTCTCCACATGCACCGTCTGCGGAAACATATCCACTGCCCTAACACAACGCAATTCATACCCATACCCACACAGATACTTTAAATCCCTCGCAAGCGTAGCACTGTCGCAACTCACATAGACAATCCGTTTCGGCGACATCTTCACAATCGTCTCCAGACATGATGTGTCGCAGCCTTTTCGCGGCGGATCCACACAGATGACATCTGCATGGATGCCCTCCCTCTCATAGAGTGCTGGCAAAACCTCCTCCACCTTTCCAACATAGAAACGGACGTTATCTATTTTATTTCGCTTTGCATTTTCCCACGCATCAATGATTGCCTGGTCAACGATTTCGATGCCATGGACCTGTCCTGCTCTCTTTGCCATGAACAAACTGATAGTTCCGATACCACAATATAAATCCCACACCGTCTCCGATCCCGTCAGACCAGCATAGTCCAATACCAAACTATACAGCTTTTCTGTCTGTATCGGATTTACCTGATAAAAAGATAATGGAGAGATTGCAAATGTTATTCCATCATCCGCAGTATAGTGATCTTCACCCAAGCTGATACGATCCTTGTTTCGAAAATGTATCACATCTGTTATAGTATCAGTTCCCCACAGGGTTCGACAGGTACCGCCCATAATAACATTTGTTTTTTCTTTATTAATATTGATGGAAATGCTTGTCATTCCCTTTATGCGGCAAAGCATTTCAACCAGCTTGTCCGAATGTGGAAGCCTCTCACTGTTTAGAACGACACATACCATGATCTCACCTGATGAAAAACCTTTTCGTATCAATATATGGCGCACTAACCCCTCTCCGCTTGATTCGCTATACGGTGCTATTTTATATTTCCGCATAAAGCCCAGAATACATTCAAGAATCTCCTTATTTTCCTGTACGCCCAACGCACAGTCCATATTCGGTATAATAACATGTGTTCTTCCCGCATAGAATCCCGTTATCGTCTCTCCATTCTTGTCTGTTCCCACTGGAAACTGCGCTTTATTTCGATAGTGATAAGCATCTTCCATTCCGACAATCGGCTCCATGCACTGATCGAGCAGCTCCATTGGAAAACCGCCAATTCGGTTCAGGTTGTTTTTCACTTTATTTTCTTTAAATAACAGTTGACATTTATAATCCAATGCCTGTATTTGACAGCCTCCGCACTGTCGATGATATGGACACCTCGGTTCTGTGCGTTTAGGCGAAGGCGTGACAATCTTCATAAGACGGGCATATGCATAACCCTTTTTGACCTTCATGATTTTTGCCTCCACCTCATCGCCAATCACTGCGTCTTTCACAAAGAATGTAAATCCGTCTATTTTCCCGATGCCCTCCCCATCGACACCCATATCATCAATAACTATCGTTATTATATTGTCCTTTTGAAACTTCATTCACTACTCCATCCTGCTCACTGCCAGATTGGATTCAAAGAACTTGTTATACCCAAGCCACCCTGTCTCCTTTGTGGATTCCAGCAGTTCTTTGAAGGTCTCCATCTTTGCATCCGTATTGTCTGCATAACACAGTGCAACCGCCTCGATAATGGCTGGTTTTTTTGGCGATCCAAATTCATACTCCCCATGATGTGCTAAAATGCAATGCTGTAGTTCCATTGCAAGAATTGACGGAAAGTTGGGAATTTCTCTGATCTTTGCCCCCAGCATTTCAGAGCCCATGACAATATGCCCCAGAAATTGACCTTCATTCGTGTAGTCATTTGCTGGAAACGGACTGATTTCCCTTGTCTTACCCATATCATGACAGATTGCCGCTGTGAGAAGCAAGTCTCTGTTTAATACAGGATACTGCCTGCAATAAAAATCACAAAGCTTCGCGACACCAAGCGTATGCTCAAGCAGACCGCCGATAAATCCGTGATGCACCGTCTTTGCCGCAGAAGCCTTGCGAAACCGCTGGGCAAATGCTTTATCCTCCACAAAAAACTTTTGCAGCAACGTCTTTAAGTATGTATTCTCAATGCCGTCAATCAAAGCAAGCAGTTCTGCATACATTTCATCTAAATTCTTGCTGCTGACGGGCATGTACTCCTGTTCATCATACTCTCCCTCCTCGCATCTGCGCACCCGCTTCACATTCACTTGCAACGCACCATTAAAACTTGTGATATCACCGTACACTTCGATGTAATCCATCGCATCAAAATCAGCAATTCCAGCATTATTTGGATCCCAAATTTTGGCATCAAGCGTCCCGGTTTTATCCTGAATAATAACATTGTCGTAGCTCTTCCCGTTCTTGGTCACTGCCGAACTCTTGAACTTACAAAAATAAATGTCAAAAATCCGATCCCCGTCCTTATACTCTTTAATAT
>CAMWJQ010000253.1 GCA_947174615.1 uncultured Lachnospiraceae bacterium | reverse complement strand
GAGTGATAATAAAAAAACACTTTAGTTAACTAAAGTGTTTTTTTATTGATTCCGTAATCCTATGATGCATTTTTCACCTTGAGAAATTCGATATAGCGGTCCTGCTCAATCGGTTTGGAAAAATAATATCCCTGTATGTAGTCAATGCCCAGCCGCTCCAGCTTCTGAAGCTGCTCTGCGGTCTCTACGCCCTCTGCGACAACCTTCAGTCCCAATCCCTGTATCATATCCGTCGCCGCCTGCAGCACATACTTTGCCTTCTCATTCTCAAAATACGCCTGCGTCATATCCCTGTCAAACTTGACAATGTGCACAGGCATATCCACAATATAATTCAGGTTCGACTGACCATTACCAAAATCATCAAGTGAAAAGCTCACTCCGTAATTGATCAGTGTCCGCATATTGTCGAGCAGTGTTTTTCGCGTGAGAATCGAAGCCGACTCCGTGATTTCCAGATTAATAAACGCAGGATTGATGCGATATCTGTCCATAATCTCACTGTAGCATTTTGCCAGCGATTTCGCCTCACACTGCACGACGGACAGGTTGATCTCAATGTACTCCACGCCGTACTGTTCAGGCGCATATTTTTTAATGAAGACGCAGACCTTCTCAAATACACGCTCGCCCAGCTTCACAATCAGCCCCGTCTCCTCCGCAATTGGAATGAACAGCCCCGGCGGAATAATGCTGCCATCCTCTCTGCGAATCCGCACAAGCGCCTCGGCAGAGACAAACCGTCTCGTTTCCGTCGCATAGATTGGCTGAAAGAATACCTCCACACGATCCTCGTCCATCGCCTGTATTATGGTTGTGAGCATTGCATCCCGCTCCCGCTTCTTTGCCACGCTGTCTGCATCAATCACAATCGTATGTTCATCTGGATTGTCCAAACTGTGCGATCTGAAATACTTAATATACCCGAGCATCTCCTCTGCACTGTTCGCCACCTCAGCGTTCGGAACCAGCAGATAATACGGCTGCAAACTCACAGGCGTCACGTTCTCCATTCCCATCAGCCATTCCTCCTGAAAGCGGTTCCCGATAATCGTATATGCGCGCTCCATCTGCTCCCGGCTCTCAAATGCAAGCAAAAACTCTTTCTCATCGGTCTTAAAACGCTTCGTCTCCGGAATCCTGCCAATAAATTCCGTTACCTCCGCCAGAATATCTTCCATATGTTCGATTCGAATGTCACTGGCATGCGCATTGTCAAGTGAAATGATCAGACAGCAGCCCTTATTCTTGTTATTGTATTTAAATTTCACATAATCTATAAACGCCCTCGCATTAAAAAATCCCGTACCTCTGTCCAAATTAGACTCTGGATTTTCAAGCTCAAAAAACAAAATCACGATGCCAAGTGCACTTGCAAACCCGACAAGCAGCATCCCACTATTGAAAAACTGCACGACTGCCGCCGCAAGCCAAATGCCCATCCATGTGCGTATTGCCCTTCTGCGCCTTGGATTCATTCTGGTTCCGCGCTTTGCTGTATAGATCAGCGTCGCAATGATTAACGACACCGCTCCGATATAAGTCGCCACACAGGCAGGTCCATAGGTATAGACCGTTCTTCCTTCATGATAGATATGGACTGGCAGAAGAAATATGATTACGCTGACTGCCGCTGTTGCAATACCCATTTTTTTGATAAAACGATTCACCTGCATCAGCCCAAAAGCATCTGCACAGGCATATGTCAACGCCGCATAACCAGTTCCTACCAAGGATGCCAGATACAGCTTGCACTCGCTCCTGACAAGCAGATCCGGCAGCATACTCCTGCCCATAATAAAAATTACGGATAAAATATCGAGCGCCAGACATCCTATACATATATATGCAGCACGCCGAAACAATGCTTCCGTGTACAATCCAACTGTTTCCTGCCTTTTATAAAAATACAATATTAACAATATAATAATCAATCCACAAAGCTGCATTTGTATATTCATATGACTTTGTCCCCTTTATCGCTGTAAGTTTCTGTGCAGCAGTCCCGTCGGGCTGTGGACTGTCACATTTCTATTGTATCATTAAAAAAGCGTATTTTCAATTGCCATCCCTAAAGGAATTCACAGATTTATCACAATTAGATAACAATTGAAACACAAATACCGCTTATAGTATAACCATAGCAGCGATAAAAAACAACTTCATAAAAAAACAAGAAAAAAATTTGACAATAAAAATTCGTGATACCAATTCGAAAGGAGAACAATACTATGTACGAAAACAATGAAAACTATTCGCAGAATACAAACTCTAATGGAAACAACAACGGCTACCATGAATATTATTATTCCTCTGGTCAGACTGTCAATGCCGCCCCGGTTACACCTTCCGGCAGCAATAAAAAGAAAAACGGGCGCGGCAAAAAAGCAGTCACGGTTGTCTGCCTTGGTTTGGTGTTTGGTGTGACAGCAGGCGCCGCATTCAGTGTTCCGGTCACAATCGCAAACAAAGAGTTAAAAGCGACCAAGCTCGAAATTCAGCAGATGCAGGAATCCCTAAATGCCGCATCATCTGGTAAAAAATCGCTCTCGACGACAACGGATTCCCTGAATGCCTCCAATGCCCTCTACAACAGCAGCAATGCGGCAAATGTGACGGCGATTGCCAACAGCTGCCTTCCCAGCGTTGTCTCCATCACCAACAGGGGAGTGACTGAAGTCCGCACAATGTTTGGCGTCTATCAGCAGGATGCGGAGAGCAGCGGTTCCGGCATCATTATCGGTGAAAATGAGACTGAACTGCTCATTGTGACAAACTACCATGTCGTCTCTGGCAGCAATGAGCTTAGCGTTGTGTTCAGCTATGATGAGGACAGCGATGATCCTTCACTGGTGAGCGCACGCGTAAAAGGATACGAGGCAGACAAAGACCTTGCCGTCATCGCCGTATCACTTGACGATATCACAGACGAAATGCGGTCCAAAATAAAAATTGCCACCATCGGGGATTCCTCAAACCTGGAACTCGGTCAGGAAGTCGTGGCAATCGGCAATGCACTCGGCTATGGTCAGTCTGTGACGACTGGTATCATCAGCGCACTTGGGCGGAGTGTCACTGTCTCTGACGAAAATGGCGGCAGCATCACCAACAAACTCATCCAGACAGACGCCGCCATCAATCCAGGCAACTCTGGCGGCGCCCTGCTGAACATGAATGGCGAATTGATCGGCATCAACTCTGTAAAAGTTTCATCCAGCTCCGTTGAAGGCATGGGTTATGCGATTCCCATCTCGGATGTACAATCAATCATTGAGGAACTTATGTTAAAAGAAACAAGAGATGTCGTGGCGGAAGGCAAACAAGGATACCTTGGCATCAACCCCATCGACGTGACAAATGATATCTATGAAGCGTATGATATGCCCGTCGGCGTCTATATCTACAATGTATATGAAGGTTCGCCAGCTGAGGCTGCCGGTCTTGTCAAGGGCAATATTATCACAAAATTTGATGGTCAGACGATAAAAAACAAAGAGGCGCTGATGTCACTGCTCACCTACTACCGCGCCGGTGAGACTGTCGATGTCGTCGCTATGGTACAGAGCGCAGAAGGCTACGTCGAGAAAACCTTCCAAGTCACACTTGGCACAAAAGAAATCTTTGGCGAAAATGATAACAGCACCCAGTCCAGACCAAAACGCCAAGAGTCACAAGATGACAGCGACAGTGGATTCTTTAATCCGTTTGGTTCATTCTGGTCAATTCCGTAAAGTTTTAAAGAACGTAAAAAAGCCAGCAGTTTCCACAGCCTGCTGGCTTTTTGTACTCAATACTTTTACAACTCCACCTTGGCGCGCTCTGCGACTGCCGGAACACATAACTGGGTATTGATGGTCTCCTCCACCTCCATCGCAATGCCCGACGCTGCCTGCCCCAGCTTCGCCATCTGCCGAATCCCCATATGTTTCATATAGCCAAGTATCACGCCCGCCATGAAAGCATCTTCTGCCCCTCTCGGATTGACCTGGTCTGCGCCAATCCTGCCCTGCATGAACTGTTCATCATAACAGGCACAGTACGCACCGCCCTTCTCCGCGAGGATAAATACATTTTTTATGCCCTTTTCCATGATAATGTCTGCCGCACGTTCCAAGGTGTCCTTGTCATGAATCCGAATACCGCTCAGAACCTCCGCCTCCGCTTTGTGGCACACCACAACATTGATCTTGTCAAGAACCTCCAAAAGACGCTCCGCACTCCTGACCGACACCGGCAGCGCAAAGATTGGCGCCCTGCACCTTGCGCACACCTGTGCGATTGTCTCCTCTGGGATATTGGTATCGAGAATCACCATGCGCGCTTTGTTCAAAAGTTCCATCTTGGCAGTCACAAAGTTTGCCGTGAGATTCTCATAGATTCTGGTATCCGATACCGCACATTTTCTGTTTCCCTGTTCATCTGCTATATACAGATACACCGAGGTGTCAGCCTTCGCTGTCTTCAGGGAATCTGCCAGTTCGATGCCAAGCTCCTCACAACTTTCAATAATCCTGCGCGCATAAGTATCATTTCCGATCGCTGTGATCAGTTTTGTCCCAATCCCAAGCAGTCTCAGGTTGTGCGCGATATTCCTTCCCACGCCTCCGAGAGACCACACTGCCCTGCCTTCGCTGGTCCCGCCTTCCACCAGAGCCTCGTGCGGCATTCCGCCAATGTCAATCCCTGCACTGCCGATGACAACACAGTAGTCCGGACCGTTTGTCACATATCCTTTCCCTAAGATGTACCCCTTTTTCATCAGATTTGAGATATGTACTGCTGCCGAAGAACGGGCGATTCCTGCTTTTGCCGCAAGCTCCTCCTGTGAGATCATGGGATTTTCCATAATCCACTGAAATATCTGTGCCTCTCTGTTTGTCATATATTCTCCCTTCTATGAATCACAATCATACCATTTCCATATTATCAAAATAGACTTCTATTGACAAAAATTTCCTATTTTTTATCATAACACCCATCAAAACCACTGTCAATGTATTAGAAATATATAATATAAAAAATATATAATATATTGAAATGTTTTAAATTTTTCTAAATGAATCTGCCTTGATGAACTTTCGGTGTACAACCAACTGGCAATTTGATATACTTATACTGAATACAATCATGAATTTTTTCAAACCTTTATATGAAAAACGAGGAGGATTCCAAAATGAGCAAGAAAAAAGTCGTTGTCGCACTGGGGCATGACGCACTAGGTTCGACAACACTCGCGCAACTCGACGCCGTCAAAAAGACTGCAAAAGCATTGGCAGATCTAGTTGAAGCTGATTACCAGCTAACCATCACACACAGCAATGGACATCAGGTGAGCATGATCCACAAAGCTATGACAGCGCTGCACCGAATCTATATTGACTATACTCCCGCACCGATGTGCGTGTGTTCTGCGATGAGTCAGGGCTATGTGGGTTACGATATTCAAAATTCGCTGAAATCCGAGCTTTTAAGCCGCGGCATCTCCAAGCCCGTCAGCACGATTCTGACCCAAGTGACTGTCGATCCCTACGATGACGCCTTTTACAATCCCCAAAAGGCAATCGGGCGCTATATGTCAAAGGAGGACGCCGACACAGAAGTCAACAAAGGAAATTATGTCATGGAAACCGAAAACGGCTATCGAAGAGTCGTCGCTGCTCCCCAGCCGATTGACATTGTGGAGATTGCAGCCATCAAGGCGCTCTCTGATGCAGACCAAGTCGTGATCGCCTGCGGCGGCGGCGGTATCCCTGTAATCGAGCAGCAGCATGTCCTCAAGGGCGCTTCTGCAGTCATTGAAAAAGACTGCATTGCCGGCAAGCTTGCATCGGATCTCAAAGCTGACGAACTCCTAATCCTTACCAGCGTAGATTATGTGTACCGCAACTTTGAAAAGGACAATCAGGAGCCGCTAAAGACGTTGACCGTCGCGGATGCCAAGCGCTATATCGAAGAAGGGCAGTTCGGCGAGACCGACATGCTGCCCAAAATCACAGCGGCGATCTCTTATCTCGAGACTGTTCCTTCGGGAAGGGTCATCATCACCTCTCTGAACAAGACCGCAGATGCCATTGACGCCAAAGTGGGCACTGTCATCACTGCGTCATAACAAGCTTATATATATGAACGCGGGCAGCAGCCGCTGCCCGCGTTCATATATAT